>CANPZL010000006.1 GCA_947589055.1 uncultured Lachnospiraceae bacterium
CCATTTCTTTTGGTGGAGGCATACCTCCCGAAACATATACCGGTCCAGTTCGGCAATATAACCATTGCTCTCCAGTACAGAAATGAATTGCTTCGGCGAGATAACCGTGCCATCCGCCTGAATCCAGCGCACCAATGCCTCTGCTCCGGATATTTCTCCGGTTTCCGCATCAATCTTTGCCTGATAATACACTACAAACTCGTGGTTTTCCAGTGCTGTCTGGAAATAATCTTCCACATATTTTTCCCAGACCAGCTTTTCTTCCATCTCAGAATCAAAAAAGGCAAAAAAATGCTTTCCCTTGTTTTTTGCTGCCGTAAAAGCCATCATTGCCCGGCTAAATGCGGTAGAAAAATCCTCTCTTGCTTCCTGAATCTCATAGATTCCAACCCGAAGACTTAATTTATAGCGTCCTTTCGCCATTTCCTGTAACCGTTTCCGATAGGTTCGAATCCGTTCTTCCAATTCCTCCCGTTCATCATAAGTCAGCAGCACCACAAAACGATCCGCAGTCCGATGCCCGCAATACTCATACTGCCGGAACATCTTTCTCCACAAAATATCCATATTCTGCAGAATTCGGTCTCCTTCTTCATATCCATATAAATCATTTATCATCTTAAAACGATTCAAATCCATATTCAGGATGGCAAATTTCATATCCGGATATTCCTTCAGGGTTTCTTCGTATAGCTCCTGAAATTTTGCAAGCGTATGCCCTCCCGTGATTGGATCCACATATGCCAGTGTCATAAGCTCTTCCTGCTTTTTCTTATGCTGCTTGAAAATATACCAGATCACGATAACGTACAAGATAAAAAGAATCATTACCAGAATTGCGGTTCCTGCTACCACGACATTGAACTGATAATTAGCGATACGAACCGGCACTACCGTCAATAAATACCAGTCATTGATGCCAACCGGTATACAATACATATATTTATCAATTTTATTGCGGAAAATCACACTGCCGCTTTCGCCATTTCCCATGTAATGCGCTAGCTGCTTTGTGCATTCTACGTTTCTATCGTCTGCATTCAACATAGAACGAAATACATTCTCCATATCAACAAAAGAAGTCTCATGCGACGAATCGATCACTACATCTCCATCCTTTTCAACCATATAGGAGTATCCCTCCCCGTCAAAGGATGTGATTTCCATCATGGAGCGGAACTTCTCTGTTCGATAGGTTGCAAACAAAACTGCCTCCGGTTCTCCCGTTCCTTTATTTAAAATCGGTGTACAGTACAAATTCACATATTGTTCTTCCTCTTCGTCCACTAATATACGTCCGGAAATCAATGTCTCACCATCCATAGCCTCAAGAAAGAATTTCTGTTTTCCTGCATAATAAGTCTGTCCATTCGTTGCATACGCAGTTCCGTCTGGGAGAACCACTCCCATAGAGATAAAACCGTTATTCTCCGCAACTGGCGATAATTCCGTTTGAAGCTGCTTGATCAATTCCTCCGGTTCTGCTTTCAAATCAACATCTAATACCAAAGCCAGATCGATTAGTAAATCCATCTTTCCATTTATCTCTGTTTGAACGGCATTTACCCCCTGACGAGATACCTCCGTCAGAGATTGAAGAACTTCCTTACGAAAGTTATTGCTCAGAACATTTATGTAATAAATCAAAGTTGCTGCCAATACCAGTGCGATAATTGCAAGGGCCAGCCAAAATGGCAGTCGTTCCTTACGTTTCATACATCCACCTCTTTATTTTCCGAACGATATTGCATCTGCTGCCATATTGCAAGCCAGTCATACTGTTTCGGAAATAAATCCATCTGTTTAAAACATTTATTCAATTTCATTTTAACTTCTTTAGTTCCTAATTTCAACCAGTATTTGCCTATATCAGAATATCAATTTCACATTTTCTATTTTTAAATGATGGCCCGTTTTTTTACGATAAAAAATTTTCTTTTCAAATATTTGGATATATTCCTTATCCGTTTCATCTCATATCGTATTATTTTGGATTATTTCCGTATTTTGTATTTTTGAATCGTTTATACTTAATATAAAGGAGATTGAGACATGAACGATAACTACATACGTAAGCGTTTATTTGAACTAATTGATAATTCCGGCATTTCTGCCTCCCGGCTCAGCGAAGAATTAAATCTAAACAAAGGATACTTTGCCGATGTCCGCAGAGAACGCCAAAGCGTGCCTTATGACGTTTTGTCCCGGATTTGCGACTATTTTCATATCTCTCTTTCTACCTTTTTTGACGAACAATATTCGCTGGACAGTTCCTATCGGGAAATCAATCTTCTTTGTCAGGAAATCCCTAAAGATCAGCTGGAGACAATTATCATTCCGATCTTGAAGAAATTCGCAGAAAAGGAAAGTCAAAACACCGCCGCCAGAATTTCTGATCGCTACGATTGATTTGGCTTTTTTACGTCTCCTGCATTCCGGTACTGCTTTCTCTCTTTTTTATTATCCTTATTTGTATTATAATAAAACCACTTTATAGCAATACAAAAGAAGGAGAAAAGTATGCAAAACAAAAATACAGAAGAAAAAAGCAAACCTGGTATCCTTGAAAAATTATTTCATTTAAAAGAAAACCACACAGATGTAAAAACAGAAATACTTGCGGGCATTACCACATTTATGACAATGGCATATATTCTGGTCGTCAATCCGAATATTCTCTCCGTTGCCGGAATGGACAGTGGCGCAGTATTTACAGCTACCGCCCTTGCTTCTATGATCGCTACACTGCTTATGGCGATTTTCGCAAACTATCCTTTCGTTCTGGCGCCTGCTATGGGTTTGAACGCATATTTTGCATATACAGTTGTTCTTCAAATGGGTTATACATGGCAGATGGCATTAGCTGCCGTATTTTGTGAAGGTATTCTTTTCATTCTTCTTTCACTCACCAATGTTCGGGAAGCCATATTTAATGCAATTCCCATGAATTTAAAACATGCAGTTTCTGTAGGAATCGGTCTGTTCATTGCCTTTACTGGTCTACAGAATGCCAAGATTGTTATAGACAGTTCTACTTTGGTGTCTCTTTATTCGTTCAAAGCCTCCATAAATGAGGGCAGATTTTTCACCGAAGGAATTACCGTTCTTTTGGCTCTCCTCGGAATACTGATTACCGGAATCCTAGTCATAAAGAATGTAAAGGGAAACATTTTATGGGGCATTTTGATCACATGGGCGCTCGGTATGCTCTGCCAATTAACCGGGCTGTATAAGCCAGATGCTGAAGCGGGATTTTTTAGTATGTTTCCGGATTTTTCAGCCGGTTTCAAAATACCTGATATAAGTCCTACCTTTTTCAAAATGGATTTTTCTCATATATTTTCTTTAGATTTCTTTGTTGTTTTATTTGCCTTTTTATTTGTGGATTTATTTGATACGCTGGGAACCTTAATCGGCGTTGCATCAAAGGCGGATATGTTGGATAAAGACGGGAAAATGCCACGGATCCGGGGCGCTCTCTTATCTGACGCCATCGGCACATTGACCGGTGCAATATTAGGGACTTCAACAACTACCACCTTTGTAGAAAGTACTGCCGGTGTTGCCGAGGGAGGAAGAACCGGTCTTACTGCTGTGGTTGCCGCTGTTTTATTCGGCTTTTCCCTGTTTCTATCCCCGATTTTTCTCGCAATCCCGTCTTTTGCTACTGCACCTGCACTTGTAACGGTTGGCTTTTTAATGATCACTTCTATTACCAAGATTGATTTTACCGATTATACAGAATCCATTCCGGCATACATCTGCATGATCGCCATGCCTTTTATGTACAGTATCTCGGAAGGAATCTCCCTTGGTGTCATTTCTTACGTGGTTATCAATCTTCTGACCGGAAAAGTAAAGACCAAGAAAATCAGTATTCTTATGTATGTACTCGCAATTCTTTTTATCTTGAAATACATATTGATATAACGCTCGCTCTTCTTCACAACAGGAAACGGAAACTCAACCATTCGTTCACAAAAAAGCAGATACCATACAATCAAACCCTTTTGTATGGTATCTGCTTTTTGATCCATTCTGTTATAATTTATGTCACCGTTTATTCTATCAAAATCGTTAATTCACGCCACTCATCAGCTGTTCCATCTTCTGCTTGATAGTATTGCTGCTTTGAGAAATACTGGTAGATGAAGCTGCAATTTCTTCTGTAGTTGCCGCCAGATTCGAGGTTCTTAGTTGAACCTTTTCCACGATTTCCAACAGCATCTTCGTTTCGGATACAATATCAGCAATGGCTTTTTCAATCTTGCGCTGCCCGTTATTACTGCTTTCTGCTGTACGCTTGGAGCTTCCTGCCAGATTATTGATCTCACTGGCAACTACAGCAAAGCCTCTGCCAGCTTCACCGGCACGTGCTGCCTCGATTGATGCATTCAACGCCAATAGATTTGTCTTTGCCGCAATCGATACGACCTGATTATTATTTGCCTGAAGCTCGCTTAACAGATTACCGATCTCACCCAGTGATACATCCAAACGCTGACAGAATTCCGTTACCTCTTGAATCTCCATAGAAATTCCGGTACTTTCCTTTGCATTGTCGCTGTTTCCGACCTCCATCTGTCCCACAGCCGTATTCAGCTGATTGAATTCACCGTCAATCTCTGCCACCATGTCGATAATATTCTGCTTCTGACCTTCGATCTCCTCTACCAGCTGTGCGATCTCTGATTTCTCTACCTCGACCATATCCTTAATGTAGTGGATACAGTTGTTGCGATTATTGTAACCGTTATAGATTGCAACCGCCATTTCATGACAGCTGTCATAACCGCAGCATGAACAGTCAATGCTCTGCTGTTCCTTCGTCAGCTTGTTCATATCCTTAAAAATAGCTTCCAATTCGGATCTGGATGGTTCTTTATGTAAACAGCTTGCAGAACGATCCGTATATTTCCGCAGGAAATCTTCCAGCTTCAGTTGTTCAAACTGTTTATTAAAGTATTTTAACCGCTCCGCCGGTTTCAAATCCTTTGACCATGCGTTTTTGGGCGTATCACGCTTAGAATTCTCCCGGATCCGGAGAACTTCATAATATACATCCTCTGTCTTACCTTTTTCCGGTTCGGTTCCGGTTCCATACAGACAACCGGCAGAACAATTCAGTGCATCTACAAACAGATACGGCGTTGCCCCGCGAATCAATCGCTCTTTGTTGTTCTCCAGATAGTGATACATATGCTTCTCGCCTTCCATCTGACGAACCAATGCACTCTCTCCTAAGAACCAGTATACATTCTCCTTTAAGCCGCCGGGCATTGGATAAACAGATCCCAGACCATATTCAATCTCGTCCTTGCAGGCAGGTCCGCTGATATTATGCTGTCTTACATATTTCATCAGATGATCAAAGGTTACATTGTATGATACATATCCCTTATTATGCTCATCGTCAATCTCCATCTTTTTCGCAATACAGGGACTGATAAATGCCAGCTTGTCTTGGATTCCCATATATTTTTTAGCATAGATGGCGCCGCACATTAACGGGCTTTGAACCGGAAAAAGCTTCGGAATCAACTCCGGTGCATACCGTTCGATATAACCGACAACTGCCGGACAGGGCTGTGAGATTCCTCCCAGGAAATTATACTTGGTAATATAATTCAAATAACCCCATGTTGTAATATCTGCGCCAAAAGATATGCTGATGATTCGGTTTACACCCAACTGCTTCAGACCGCCAAGAACCGTTTCGTATTCTCTCGGATAGTTTGCCAGAAAAGCCGGCGCAACCAGAAGGGAAATCCGTTCCCCTTTGGCCAAATCTTCAAAAAACCGTTCAGTATCATCATTATATTCTCTGGCATCATGACGACATACATCAAAACAGGCACCGCAGGCGATACATTTATCACCGTCTACCTCAATCCGGTTTTTCCCGTCTCGTTCACTCTGCTGATTTGCACCGAGACAGCTGCAAGCACTGATACATTTGTTACAACCCACACAATTATCATTTGTAAAGACTAATGACATAATCTCTACCTCCCCTTACCACCAAAACTTTATAGTTTTTAAAACTAGTACATTCACTTAATAATTTATTTTATCATTTTATCCTGCATTCGTAAAGAGTAAATCAGAGATTTATCAGCTTAATTATAAATATCATACATTTCCTGTTGTACCAGCTTCTAAACGCCTGATATGCTTCATTTCCAGAAGTACAAGCAGGATACTGATTCCAAACGCAAGAAAATCCGCTATAGGAGCTGCGTACAGAATACCTTCTAAGCCCATTTTCAATGGCAGGATCAGCATTAACGGGATAAAAAAGAGGATCTGACGGGATAAAGACAGCAAAGTTCCTTTTAGCGGCTTACCAATCGCCGAGAAAAAGCCGGTAGAAATCGTCTGCACTCCGTTTACTAAAATCATAAACATAAAAAACCGCATAAACCTCACTGTAAATTCCATGTATAACGCATTTCCGTTTCCAAATAAAGATATAATCCACTCCGGGAACCCTTCAAATACAGCAAAGGCTAATGTCGACATGACAAAAGAGCTTTTAAATGCCAGCCAGTAAGTCTCCCTTACCCGCTTATATTGTTTTGCTCCATAATTATATCCGAACAAAGGCTGGGAGCCCTGGGACAACCCGATAAATACCCCCATTACCATACTGTTGATCTTGATAACAACGCCTGCTCCGGATAAGGGAATATCTTCACCATAAACGGTTAATAACCCATAATAGGAAAGTGAATGATTCATAACGATCTGAACCAACGTGATTGCCACCTGATTTAAACTGTTTCCCATTCCCAGAGCGGCTATTTGCAACCAAGCTCCAAGCTTCGGTTTCCAAATCTTTCGATTCAATGACACTGATTTTATATGAAAGAGATACCGGATAACCAGAACACAGGAAATCACCTGCGATATTACGGTAGCCCATGCTGCGCCAGCAATTTCCATATTCAATCCAAAAATAAATATCGGATCCAATACGATATTGATTGCCGCCCCGGTCACCAAGCATACCATTGCATATTTGGGGCTTCCATCGGCACGGATCAGTTTACTGACAGAATTGGAAAGAATCTGAAAAATAATACCGATTCCCGTAATCCGCATATAAGAAATTCCATATGGCAGTACACTTTGCGTTGCTCCAAAAGCCCGTAACAGGGGTGTCGTAAAGACTTCCGCAGCAAACGTAAGCACCAGTCCGGATAATACCGCCATCCAAAGCATATTTCCTATACAGGCGGCCGCTTCCTGTGTCAGCTTTTTTCCTAATCGCAAAGAAAATCCGTTCGCCCCGCCCACTCCGATTAAAAGCGAGACTGCTAAAGTTATGGTACTCATCGGATACGCTACATTGGTAACCGCATTCCCCAGATACCCCATCTTCTGCACAATAAAGAACTGATCGATCACATTATATAAGGAGCCTACCAGCATGGAAATAACGGAGGGGATCGCATATCTCCATAATAAAATAGAAATTTGTTCGGTTTCCAATGGATTCTTTGTTTTTACCATTTCTTTTACCTCTGAATTTCTTTTTCCCCTTAATCAGTGTATTCTGTATTTTATCAACTGCTTCCCTTTTCATAAAACAATTTATATCATATTGATTCCTGCTCCCGCAGCCGATTTGCCGCTTCTTCTCTCTGCCGGCACATTTCTTCCCAGTGCGGCATATCCGCAAGCATTTCTGAAAATGCTTTCATGCCAGCCGGAATATCTATCTTTTGAGGGCAAATTTTCGCACAGCGTCCGCAGCGGATACATGAAGAAGGTCTGCTTTCTTCTTTCAGACTGTCAATTACCATTCCCACATTCAGGCTTGGTGAAAACCGCATATCATTATATAGGGAAAGCAGCATCGGAATATCCAGCTTTTGCGGACAATCATTGCAGCAGTAACGACAGGCCGTACAGGGTACGGAATCTTTCATTCCTTCTGCGATCTCCAGCAATACTTGGTTTTCCTTCTGCGTCAATGGATTCAGGCTTTCAAAGATCTGAATATTCTCGATCATCTGCTCCAGATTCGACATTCCGCTTAAGATTACCTTTACATTTGAAAGGCCCTGTAGAAAACGAAATGCCCATGAAGCTGCGGTAGAGCCCGGCTGCATACGATGCAGCTTTTCCATTTCATCTTTTCCCAGATTGACAAGCCTTCCTCCCCTTACCGGTTCCATAACCCACACTGGAATTCCTCGTTCTTCTAACAGACGATACTTTGCCTCTGCATTCTGCAAGGTCCAATCCAGATAGTTAAGCTGAATCTGGCAAAATTCCATTTCTTCGCCATAGCTGTCTAAAAAGGACGTAAGATTTTCCAGCATACCATGGCTGGAGAATCCTAAATGCCGAATCCTCCCTTGTCGTTTCTGCTCAATAAAATAGTCTATGATTCCCCATTTCGGATCGGTATAAGTATGGATGGAATTCTCATATACATTATGCAGCAAATAGAAATCAAAATATTCCTGCTGGCATTTTTTCAGCTGTTCCTCAAAGGTAGCGGCAGGATCATAACTGGACGCAATCTGATGTCCCGGATACTTGGTCGCCAGATAATAGCTGTCTCTGGACAACTGCTTTAACGCTCTTCCAAGAATAAGCTCTGATTTTGAATTATGATAAGCATAAGCGGTGTCAAAATAATTGATGCCATGTTCCGCCCCATAGCAGACCATCTCGTTTACCTGTTCTTCGTCTACTTCTCCGCTTCCATCCTGCAAAAGCGGCAGCCGCATTGTTCCAAATCCTAACAAGGATACCTGTTCCCCTTGAAAATCCCGATAAATCATACCTGCACCTCCGATATACAACCATCATATATTACCGCAAAGCATCTTATTTCGCAGGTACTCATTATATCCTTAATTTCAAAAAAAAACAATGTACGCAAAATAATGTAAAGTATTGAAAAAAATATTTTAATGTGTTATATTTAGGAAAATTCTGATGCTGAAAATGAAAAGGTCGTCTTAATTATGAAAAAACGCAGTTTGAAATGTTTTTTTACAGTTCTAATGGTAAGTCTTTTATGCCTTTGCTTAGGCTGCCAGCCAAAGGAACCGGAAACAGACAACACACAGGATTATTTTGAATATGAAGCAGTGACAGAAATACAGGAAGGGCGTCCGGATGTTTATGTCATCTTAAAGGTTCTTACCAGCCAATACTGGCAGGATATTGTAGCCGGGATTACGGATGCCGGAAATGAACTTGGTTGTAATATCTATATAGGTTCTACTACCGTCGAAAGTGACTGGCAAACCCAGCAGCTTCTTTTAGAAGAGGCAAAAAACGCCGGTGCTGATGCAATCATCTTAGCGCCCGGTAATTCCTCCATGCTCTCGGATACGGTTAAAGCGCTGCACGATACCGGTACGCCGATCATTCTGGTCGATACAATCCTAAACGACACCAGCAGCTTTGACACCTGTTATATGACAGACAATATACAGGCCGGGGAACTGGCCGCAGAGGAAATGCTGCGTCTTTTAAAAGAAAACGGAATATCGGAACAGGAACCGGCAAGCATTGCTATCCAGATCACATCTTCCTCCTCTCAGACCGTGATCGACCGGCTGGCCGGCTTTAATCAATATTGGTCTGCGAATGCTCCGGAAAACTGGATCGTTCTTGATGAGGTCAGACAAAATAATGGTGATATAGAGCTTGCAGGGCAAAACTGTATAGAGCTTCTGGAAACCTATCCGGATATTAAGGGCGTATTTGGCTGTAACAACAGTTCAACCGTAGGTTTTGTAAAAGGACTTATGCAAGCGAAACGAAATGACGTCATCCTGGTTGGCTTTGATTATGCAGATGAAACCGCACAATTAGTAGCATCTGATGAATGGGCAGCGTCTGCTGTAGTACAAAGCCAGTATGATATGGGCTACCAGGGGCTTACGGATGCCTTTTATCTTCTGAATGGAAACCCTATTGATTATAAATTTGTAGATACCGGAACCAGAGTTATCAATCAGGAGAATCATGTCGAATATGAGCGATCACTAACAGGAGATCCTAAGTAATGACTGTCTTACATCAAAAAACAAAACAGAATATGGGTTATATGCGTCTGATGATTAAGTACGTCATTTTTTGTGTCATTGTATTACTTATCGTGACTATCATTTTAAGCAGATATATCAGTGTAAATAATACGGCTCAGATCAACAATGTACTGAGCCTGATGTCAGAAAAAGTAAATACATCGTTTGAAATGATGACGGACTATATTATCGAAGCGGCAGATCTGATGTCTGCCAGAAATGAATTTTCCTACGAGGACAGTTATGATGAACTGCAGCAAACCCTGCAGAATATGCCTTATTTCAGTATTGGTATTCTGGATATGGAAGGCAATGTATATGGGTCTGCCGGAGAACAGACTGACATGGAAAAGCAAGATTTGATTGATGCGGCAAACCATACCGATACGATTTATATTTCGGAACCATACCGATCCAGTGTTACCGGGGATAACATGATTACCATCTTTGCCCCCATTTATCAGAATGATGTACGGGCAGGCAGTATTTTTGTCACCTATTACCTGGAAACGATACAAAATCTTGCCTATACGAACATTCTCTCAGACGAGACTGCTGTTTTTCTGATGAATCCCTATTCCGGAAATTTTGTAAACTGTTCACAGGACGGGGGTAATCCTCCCGGCACATGGAGCAATATCCGTCTCATCAAAAATGAAATCGTTTGTTACAGGGGCTATGACTATGATACTTGGATTTCAAATATGAAGAGCAATAAAACAGATAACATTATAAACTTTCGCCAAAATGATACTGCATATACTCAGGCGTACATACATATAACCGGCATGGAAAACTGGTGTCTGGTTATCCGAATGCCAATTACGGAGCTTTCCAATACCATGCAGCAGTATATTATCAGCGTAGCGATCGGAGCGGCTTTATTGATACTGGCAACCATGTTTCTAGCGGCAACTCTTTATCGGAGAGAGCATGACAAAAGCGAGAATCTTCAAATGCTTTCTAACGCAGATCCGCTTACAAAGGTTATGAATCGTCGTGGTTTTACAAACACCATGAAAAAAATGTTTTCTGACAAGGCATCCTTGGGAAAATGTGTCTATATGTTCTTGGATATTGATCTATTCAAGCATATAAACGATCAATATGGCCATGAAACAGGCGACTATGTCCTTTGCACCGTTTCGGAGATTCTCACGGATACATTTCAGGAAACCGGTATCGTTGCAAGAGTTGGCGGTGATGAATTCAATATATTTATATACCAACCGCTTTCCAAAGAAGATCTAAACGAGCTTCTTAACACCCTGCAAATAAAATGTAACGCAATTACCCTTCCGGATCAAGTCCCTCTTCCGGTCAGCTTTAGCGCAGGACTTTCCGTATTTCCAAAGGATGCGAAAAATCTAAAGGATCTAATGAACTGTGCAGACCAAGCTTTGTATTATGTTAAAAATAACGGAAGAAAGAATCACTTCTGGTACGAAGATTTGCAAAAGCAAACATAAGCGCCCTACGACTGCGATACCTGAAGGCGTCCTCCTTCCTTTCCCAATTCTTTATAAGTCTGATTGATCAATACAACAGCAATGATAAAGGTCAGAATATCCGATAAAGGCATCGAATATAAGACTCCGTTTAACCCCCAGAAAACCGGGAGCAAAATGGCAAAGCCAACACCGAATACGATTTCACGCACCATGGAAAGCATGGTAGAGGCTGCTGCCTTTCCCATCGCCTGCAGAAAAATAAAACATGCTTTGTTTATGCAGGCAAAAATAATCATACATAAATAAATACGGAATGCTTTTTCTGCAAATGTGGTATAATAAACGCTTTCATTTGCCGCCCCGAATAGAGCAATCAACTGCTTGGGCAGCAGTTCCACGATTATAAAAGCTGCCGCACCTACCAATGCTTCCGCCGCCAACAGTCTCGTAAACACTTCCTTTACTCTTTGCTTGTAACCGGCGCCCATATTATAACCGGCAATCGGTATACAGCCTGCCGCCATACCCACCACGATGGAAATCACAATCTGAAAAAACTTCATTACGATGCCGACCACCGCCATGGGAATCTGTGCATACTGTTCCTGTCCAAATATGGAATCCATCGCTCCATATTTACAAATCATATTGTTAATCGCCGCCATAGCTGCTACAAGAGAAATCTGCGATAAAAAACTGGTAATGCCCAATGTAAGCATCTTGCAACTGATCGTCCGCTCTATCCGCCAGTCCTTTCGCTCCGGTTTCACTAACTTCATATGCAGGAGATACCATACTGCCATAACCGCAGTAACAATCTGTCCTATCACGGTAGCCAATGCGGCGCCCATCATTCCCCATTGAAAACCAAAAATAAAAATAGGATCAAGTATCATATTTAATACAGCTCCTGCCAGAGTAGAAACCATTGCAAACTTCGGCGAACCGTCTGCCCGTATCACAGGATTCATCGCCTGCCCAAACATATAAAAAGGGATTCCCAAGGAAATATAAAAAAAGTACTCTTTTGAATGATAAAATGTTTCTGCGTTTACCGTAGCTCCAAATACAGTGAGGATCGGATTCGCAAAAACCAAATAAATAACGCCTAACAGTATACCACAGAAGATGCTCATAACAATCGCATTTCCTACGCTTCTCTTCGCATGCTCCATCTCTCCTTTTCCAAGGCTTAAACTTACAAAGGCGCAGCAACCGTCTCCAATCATGACAGCAACTGCTAAGGCCACAACGGTTAGTGGGAATACGACTGTATTCGCAGCATTTCCATAAGAACCAAGATACACTGCATTTGCAATAAAAATCTGATCCACAATGTTGTACAATGCCCCTACCAGAAGGGAAATAATACAAGGAACCGCATATCGCTTCATCAAGATATTAACTGGTTCCGTTCCTAAAAATTGATTTGAATTTGTCTCCATTTTTTCATCCTCATATCTTAAAAGTAGTAGTTTTTTTCGTCCCTCTCCAAGGACCGGATACCATCTGTTATCGAACACAAAAAAAGCGTGTAGCCGGAACACTACTGTCATACGCCGGTTCCGCTGCACGCATTTTCTATTTTTATTCACAAACGTACAGCTTACAACTGGACTTACGCTCGTAGTGCTGCACGTTTCTATATACTATATGTGATTTTTTCCCATTCGTCAAAGGTGATTTTGCACAAATTTTAATTAATTTTCCTGCAATGCTTCGATCGTTTCCCCAATATCTCCATTGATAGCTATACTGCGATCTGCTATTTCTTTCGGCACATATGCTTCTTTGTAATTCACGCAAACATAGCGGGCCTTCGGATTGTGCATTGTCATCCGCCAAAATGGATACTTGATAATGCTTGGAGTATTATATCCAACTCCTAATTCTAAAAATAATACCTTTTTATCCTGATACGTTCGCAGAAAATGTGAATACCGTTCAGCCGCACGGTTCCAGCCTTCCTCTTCGACAAATGTATCATCACTACGAAGATTCATACTCATAGGTTTTCCACACTTTGGGCAGTGCGGAACAAGTGCAGAAGGGATTTCCCGTTTGCATTTTATTCCCTCCGGCAACACCAATGCTCCATCTTCTCCTATGACATACCCTTGCGCCTCTACCATCTGGCGGATTGGATCCGCATTGTCATAAACAGCCTGATGACATGGTACGCTGCACTGAAACAATCCATAATCCCCTTGTGTATAAAACAGCCGCTGCTTATCAAATCCCGCCTTCTGAAAACAATGGTCAACATTTGTTGTTAGTACAAAATATTCTTTATCTTTTATCCGCTCAAACAACTTGTTATAGACCGGTTTCGGAGCATTCATGTAACGGTTGATATAAATGTAACGGCTCCAGTATGCCCAATGCTCCTCCAACGAATCATATGGATAAAAGCCGCCGGAATACATATCTTTGAAATGATACTGCTCCACAAAATCTGCAAAATACTTATCCATACGTTCTCCCGTATAGACAAATCCAGCAGAAGTAGACAGTCCTGCCCCGGCACCGATAACCAAAGCATCTGCATCGTCAAGCGCTTTCTGCAACTTCAAAATAACAGCGTCCTTATTGTTTGTGCTATGGAATTTCATAACAGCCATGATACACTACCACCTTTTGCTCTTATTATATACGAACCGGACTGAAATTTAAATTCCCTGTTTCTCTGCTTTTGAATAGATTCATATGCGAAAGGACTTTCTGTTGTTTCCGCATTAAATTATTTTGATGCAATCTTATTTACATTCTCCTCTAACACCTTTCTGCGCCGATGTTCATGTGCGATTTCATCCTGTATTTCATCAATCCGCTTAAAAATATTCAAAATAACCTCCTGTTCACTTTCCGGTTGCTGATTGCTGTTTTCGGAACTGCGATTGGCAATATCCTTACGGAAGATCGTCTTAAAAATCACCCGCACCACAGGCTGTATAAAAAATAACTGTGTAAAGAATGCAAATGGGAAATTCAGGCAGACGAGCCGCAGCCAATTCGCCAGCAAAGTAAGTATGTGAAATCCCATATAGTACGGATAATAAAGAAACGCTGCAATCAAGCTCATTGCCGGACACATAATACCGACCGTTGCACAGATAATGGCAGTTTCAAATATCATCGGATGATTCTTTGCCGGATTGAACACTCTGCAAGCCAATTTAAAAGAAGCCGGGCTTCCAACTAAATTTTCCAACAGGTATGCAAAACCAAATTCAACCAGCACGCATGCCCAGATCGGAAGATAGGTTCCAAACATATAAATTCCACCCTGTTTGTTTAAAGCTGCAATAACACTTGTTGTCTGATTTACTTCCATCAGGGTGTTTCCGTTTACTACATACAAACTATAAAACACATATGCATGCACGGTAATCACCACTGTGATAAAAGCAAATACCATTCTTTGAAATTGATTCTTTGGCATAATTTTTCTCCATTTCTGTACAAAAAAACACATGCAGCTGCTTAAGCCCTGAAAAACATATTCTGTAATCAGATTTACGTGCAAAGCACCACATGTGTCATTATGTACATTTTTATTTTTCCACGGAGAAGAATAGCATATTTTAGAAGAAAAAAGCAAGGAAAAAATTTTAACCGTGTTCTTTCACTTTAACACTTTTTAATCGCAAAACGTTATTTACACCACCTATTTCAAAAAAATCTCTTCTATTTTCTCCCGAATCCGTTTTTCATCCGGCGGTTTCAAAATGTATCCCTCCGGCTCCATTTTCAGTATAGAATATATAGAATCGGCATCAGAAACACTTGTAAGAAATACTACCGGAATCTCCTGCATCTCTTCATCGTCCTTCATTGCTTCAAAGGTATCTCGCCCATCCATGCCCTGCATTTCATAATCAAGCAGAACCAGATCCGGATTCACCTTAGGGATCATTTTCAGTGCCTGCTCACCGGACTTGGCAAGTGAAATATCATAATATTTTTCTAACATATTCTTCATGCTCCGCAGCAATAATGCACTGTCGTCAACCACCAATATTCGCTTTCTCCGCCATAAATCCTTATTTTTTTTGTGCGTTTCCATTTCCTCTTTATTTTCTTCAGAAGGAAGAAGTCGTCGACATTTCCCCAACAGCTCGATATTTTCCACTGGTCTAAACAAGATATTGAACTGCTTTTTCTTATAAAAGTTCCTGCATTGTTTCCACCCCTCACTTGTTGCGATTCCCAGAACCGGAGTATTTGGATATTTATCCTGCAATAATTCAAATACGGCAACATCGATTTCCTTTACTCCAATCTGGCAGATAATAACAAGATCCGGATGAATAATCCTTATCATTGCCTGAACGCTTTTCGTCTGTTCCGGACAAAGCTGAACCTGATACTCTTTGGACAAGCAATCATTTAAGCTTCTTACAATATCATTCAATTCACCAACCAATAAAATCTTCTGCATTTTATTCCTCTCCTAATCTCCGTTCAAATTCTTTCGTCCACACGGTTGTCTGCTCCTCATCTAAGTTAATAACAGCAAGGTTAAGTTTCTCCATCACATCAGTCATTATATCCGCAGTATATTCATATGTCTTTAACTGTTTCATGATTTCATCCGCTGTATCGACATCCATCTTTGCCATCGCATCCCTTAACAATCGCAGGAATTCCTTAATCCGTTCCTTATCTGGTTTTATCGTTCCTTTACTTTGTTTTTCTTCCTCAACTACCGGTTTCAAGACTTCCTGCATTTTCCGCCATTCCTTTAAAAAGACCGGTGTAATATTCTTGATGACATCCACCTTTTCATCCCTTGCCGCATATTCCAACAGTCTTGCCACTCCGGAAAGCGATACTGCGCCAATCATAGCAGCCGAATTCTTCATGGAATGTACTTTAACACGATAATCACCGACTGCCTGCTTATAATTGGGGATTTCATCAAGCTTTGCCAGAAGCTCTTCTAGTTGCCCTGCTTCAGATTCAATCGTATCATAAAACAAATGTATCGTATCCAGCAGCATATCTGAATCCTGACAATATATTCTGGCATACTTCCAGTCGATCCCTTCTAATTCCGGTAATATGCTATCATTCTCTCCATTTTTTTCTGTTTCGGAGAAAACAGGTTCTCCTTTTGTATAAATCACTTTGCTTTCCGGGAGTGTCTCCTGAATCATTTTCTCCAGTTTTTCCGGATTGACTGGCTTTGGCAGAAAATCATAAAATCCCTCTGCCAAAAACATTTCTCTTGAACCGGTCATGGTATTCGCTGTCAATGCGATCACCGGCGTATCCTTACACGGATAATCCTTCCACTCCCGCATCTTATGCAATACCTCGATACCATTTAAATCCGGCATCATATGATCCAGAAAGATAAGATCGTAGGCCTTTTCACGGACATATTCCAGACATTGCTCTCCGCCTACAGCCTCATCAATCTTAATCCTTGTTGATTTTAACAGATTACGAAATACCTTTCGATTTATGGCATTATCATCTACTACCAATATCTGTGCCTGCGGCGCCGTAAACATGACCTGATAAGAATATGTCCATGCCTGATTCTGAATCCGCTCTTCCAGATTGCCGATCGGTTCATGATTGATGATCTTCTGTCTAAGGGTAAAATAAAAGACAGACCCCTTGCCATATTCGCTTTGTACATGCAGCTTACTGTCCATACTTTCCAATAGTCTTATAACAATGCTGATGCCAAGACCGGTGCCTTCAATATTCCGGTTGCGCTGCTCGTCAATTCGTTCAAACTCGTGGAAAAGCTTCTCTATATCTTCCTCCCGTATACCAATCCCTGTATCTTCTACCCGAAAGGTCAAATCAACTATGTCATCTTTGACATCTGCCTTAACCGTTAAAGTCACACTGCCTTCTTCTGTATACTTGACCGCATTGTTCATCAGATTTAATAAAATCTGGCGAATCCTGACATCATCTCCCAATAATACAGAAGGCATACCTTCATCCAGTGATAGATTCAACTCCAGTCCTTTGTCCTGTGCTTTTATTCCAATCATATTTATGACATCATGGATCAGACTGCTCACATCATATTCCACTAAAAGAATGTTTAATTTTCCGGATTCGATTTTCGATATATCCAAAATATCGTTGATCAAAGAAAGTAAAACTTGTCCTGCATTTTGAATATCCAATGCATACTCTTTGATCTCTTTTTCCTGACTCTCTCGCAAGATCATGGCATTCATGCCGAGAATCGTATTAATCGGCGTCCGTATCTCATGGGACATATTAGCAAGAAAACGTCCTTTCGATTCGCTTTCATGCAACGCACGCTGCATTTCTCTGTCCATATGCAGTATTTCACGAACTGTACCCATCACAGCAAATATAAGAAGGAAAATTAACCCAATCGCTAAAATAATACCGTTAAATTCGTTTTCTCTGCGGAAATAAATAAAAATCTGAACAACTGCCGCAACAAACACGCCAGACATTCCGACTGCAACATAACTGTATCTTTTAACGTATCCTTTCCAAAAATCCAATAGAAATGTTACGACCATCAGAATGATAGAAACTATACAAATAGCAGCAGTATAGATGATCGTATCCGTAAAATCACGAAGCCCGATTATATGCAGACTGCTGAATAAAAGAAAACTAATAATCACGACGCCTTCCATAACATTGTATACCTTTTGATACCGTCCTCTTTGAATTTCATTCATATAAAGAAGAAACGGAAAAGGCATGAAGATTACCATAAGAAACGTCATATCATTAACGACCGAAAGATTCGGGAAAATCAACTGCCGAAAGGTGGAATTTGTAATCAACCAGACAGCCGCCGCCAGGGTTCCCCAGCCCAGATATTCAATCGACACTTTTCTATGATACTTAAACCGGAGTACCAAGCTTGCAAGAACCGTGATCACGCTAAGCAATAATGTAATGAAAGACGCTGTCAACTCCATTCCGAACTGATCATAAAAATAGTTCCAGATTCCCATGGGATTTCCATAATATACATCATAAAAAATGCCGGAATAAGAAGAATCCGTTTGGGTTTCTACACGGAGTGTTTTTCCTGCATCCCCGCTGTCAAGCTCTAAAAAGACATAAGCGGCAGCGCTTAATCCTCC
Organism: uncultured Lachnospiraceae bacterium; assembly: GCA_947589055.1. Classification (GTDB taxonomy): domain Bacteria; phylum Bacillota; class Clostridia; order Lachnospirales; family Lachnospiraceae; genus CAG-632. The sequence continues at coordinate 18,616 of CANPZL010000006.1, forward strand.
AAACAGTCTGGTTTCGTCTGTCGAATATTCCTGCCTAAGCTCTCCGTCAATATAAAACCTCATATCCTGCTTTGCACTTCGGAAACAAAGATACCGACTGTTTTCGATCGTTGCCGGCAAAACTGTCTGTATAACTACAACTTCGTTTCTTTCCGCATCGCATCTTCCGGGAATCTCTACCGGCTGCTCCTCTCCTGATTCTAAGATCCTTACCCATCTCCCTGTATACACTTTACAGGCATCTGTTTCCTCCAATGTATCTTTAGGAAGAATGCATTCTCCCAAAATAAAAAAGGAAGCAATCACAAAGATCAGAATACCAAATATGATATTTATGACGTATTATATTTTTGTTTTCATTTTGTGTTTTAAAATTACCGTAGTCCATTGCAGATATGAACAGGCTCAGACCGTACTAAACTCCCTTTTCCGGTCGCTTTGAGCAAATTCTTGTAACATTATACACATTGTAGCATATTGTAAATTCAAAGTCCACAATCCCGCTGTTAAAATCAGGAAATAAACGAGGCAAATTCCGAAAATCATTTTCTTTTATATGTTTTGACATATACAAACACCATAGCGATCAAACATAAAAAACTAACAGCTGCCACATATCCCGTCATTTCACTTATATCAAAAGAATGACCGAATAAATGTGCTTCAAACGAAAATACCTCTCGAAGCGAGTCTGCAAACATACCGTCGTCAAGACCACCAATGGAACGGTCCATTTCATTCAAAACTCCACGCAGCAAAATATTTCGCAGCAGAATCGTGACATGACTGGCAGGGAAAATATTACATATGGTCTGTACAGATTCCGAAAACTGTGAAATCGGAATATATGCACCAATCACAAATCCCGCTGAAGCAGACAGGATCCCAAAAAAGGCACTGCTTGCCGAGGTGGATTTTAAAAATAACATGATGATCATAAGCAATGCCGTGGCTGAGACAGAGCCTAACAGAACCACTCCATACGCTGCGGCCACGCTTCCTAATTCTATGTAAGTCTTCCCCATAGCAGTCAGGATAACAAGTCCCACGGTTAAAATCAATCCGGTCATTAGGATTGCCGATATAGCCGCTGACACAAAATAAGACAGTACAATCTGCCATCTGCGAATTGGCGTTGCCGCTATATCATAATCCACTTTATTCTCACGGTCTCTCACAATAACCGTCAGACATTGAAAAGGTATCGTAATCATCGCCGAACCTAAGATTCCTGAAAAAAGAAGCAGATTTGAAAAAGTGGTAACGTCTTCGGTTTTTACAAGATTTTCCATACCTGCAACCGACCCAAGAACCGAATTGATCGCATCTACAAATGTTCCTTTCAAAAATATAAGATACAATACAAAGATAATGATTGAAGTCATCAGTGAAAAGATAATCGACTGCCTGTCCTTAAAAAACACCAAAAGATTTCGTTTTGTTAATCCCATGAATTTTTTCATATCACGCTTCAAACTCCTTTCCCGTCAGATGAAGAAATACATCATCCATACTGCCCTTTATAATCTCATAGTCCGTGATCTGTTCTCGGTTTTTGTATAAAAACTCTGTGATATTCCCCTGTATCATCACATTATAATGATCCGAATCATATGTACATGCATATCCATTCAGGATTGCTTCCCGTTCTTTTGAACGATCCGTATACCAGATTAACTTTGCGTTTACATATTGGCTTTTCAGCTCTGCCGGGGTCCCTTGTACTAAAATCTTCCCTTTATCCAGAATGACAACCCGATCTGCATCCCTTGTTTCTTCCATGTAGTGTGTTGTCAAAAAGATCGTCATGTTCTTTTCCTTTCTCAGATAATGGATATGATCCCACACAAGCTTACGGGATTTTGGATCCAAACCAGTAGTTGGTTCGTCCAGAAAGAGAATCCTCGGCTCATGAAGCATTGCCCTTACGATGTCAACCCGCCTTCTCTGTCCGCCAGATAGCTTATCATACCTGCGGTTCCAGATTTCATCCAACTCAAAACTAGCGACAAACGGTAACAGTCTTTCGTCCACCTGTCGTTTTGAAAGTCCATAATAAGCTCCTCTTGTATACAGATTTTCTTTCACCGTTAATTTATCATCCAACACCGAATTCTGAAAAACGATTCCTATAGTATTACGGATCGCATCGTCATCCTTTCCCAGCTCCAGATCAAAAATCTTTACAAAACCACCGCTCTTTTTTAGAATTGTACATAAAATGTTAATCGTAGTCGATTTTCCTGCACCGTTTTCTCCAAGAAAAGCAAATAACTCTCCTTCTTTTACCGAAAACGAAATCGAATTCAGCGCCTGATACTCTTTATATTTTTTGGTCAAGTCGGATACTGTGATCGCATTCATGATTTCTTTCCCTCCTGTTGCTTGATGGAACCTATTCTAACAAATTTACCAAAATAAAAAAGTGCTTCCTGACCAAGATGCATCTGCATATGACCAAGCTGCACTTTCCATACTATCCAGCAAAAACCGATCAATCCCTATCCTGTATATCCTTTAGCGCTTCATTTATCTTCTTTGCATCACTTTGGGTAATCCAGATTGTTGCCGCCCATACGAATCCATAAATCAGAACATACATAACTGCAATCGGAATATACTCTTGTATGCTCTCATACCAATGAAACAGATACCCGCATAATGAAACCAAAGCTCCCAGACTGATAAAATGGAGAATCAGCCGGGGAACAAACCGCTTCGGGTTATATCCGTTACAATTACTGATAAGTACTGACGGAATAGAACATAAAAAGCCGGTGAGGATAATCGAAAACGGTATATACCACTGCCATACAATCGTCCCACTGCCTTCCGATACATATTGAATCATTTTCTGAACACCAATACCGAATAAAATCCCTGTGGAAATCATCAACGTCTGGTGAAATATAAGCTTTATGTTTTTCATATCACAGTCCCAGCTTTCTTTTTAAATCTTTAACATAATTCCTAGAAATCAAAATCCGTTCGCCATTTAACAGTTCTGCAAGCATCCTGCCATTTAAGTCTGCCTTTACCATACGGATCTTCCGGATATTCACAATCATAGCTTTTGAACAACGGAAATAATTCATGCCTAATATTTCTTCCAGCTCATACAGACGATATTTTGTCTCGTAACAGCCTTCCTTCGTATATACATATGTATGTTTGTCAACAGACTCCATATAGTAGATTTCCGTTGTCCTGCAAATAACTGTCTCCCCGTCATCTGTACAGGGGATACAGTCACAGTTATTTTCCAACAGGTTTATTGCATTCCGGATCGGTTCCGTAATCTCGACCGCATAAATATCCGTATGTTCTTCTAGTGAAGAATTGACCTGTTTAATCGTTACCTTCATAACATCATCCTTTTCACAATCGTTGCATTTGCATGGCATTCTTCTCTCCCTGCAATTATACCATATTTTTATGTTTTAAAATACTCCTTATTATTAAAAAGGAATCGCCTTACGGTAAAAAAGGCAGCCAAAAACAAGAGAAAGACCGCTAGCACCACACTATTCCGAACTCAAAAAGTTAAAAAACAAAAGACAAGCATTGTGGAAATGTATATAACAGGCTATTCCATCATCATACATATTTTTAATAATCTTCCGCAAACGGGTTGACTAAAGAAATAAAGATGTTATAATGTACTTGTACATTAAGTACATTAAGAAAGCAGAGGTGGTGAAAATGGAAATCATTATCAGTAACAATGCCAATAAACCGATTTATGAGCAAATCACATCACAGATCAAGGCAATGATAATGAGCGGCGAATTACAAGCTGGTGACGCAATTCCCTCAATGCGGGCGTTGGCGAAATCAATTCATGTAAGTGTTATTACAGTTCAAAAAGCCTATGAGGACTTACAAAGGGACGGATTTATTGAAACGACAGTAGGAAGAGGTAGTTTCGTATCGGTACAAAACAAGGAATTTTACCAAGAAGAACAGCAGCGCATAGCAGAAGAACACTTACAGGCTGCTGCCGAAATTGGGCGAACAAGCAATATTTCCCTTGAAAAATTGACGGAACTGTTATCTTTATTTTACCGGGAGGACGAATAACATGGAAAATATTTTAGAATTGCAGGAAATTTCTAAGACATTTCCGAAATCAAATTTCACATTGGATAAACTTTCATTTTCATTACCCTATGGGACTATTTTAGGCTTTGTTGGTGAAAACGGGGCTGGCAAGACCACAACTATTGGGTGTATTTTAAATACCGTCAAAAAAGACAGCGGCATAGTAAAATTGTTTGGCAAGGAAATGCAAGACGATGATACGGATATTCGAGAGAAAATAGGCGTAGTTTATGACGGAGATAACTTTCCCGGCTTTTGGACAGCAAAACAGTTGTCAGAAGTTATGAGTGGAATTTATACACAATGGGATAATGCTTTATTTCAAAAGTATTTGGAGGATTTTCATTTATCGTCTAAACAAAAAATCAAAGACTATTCCAGAGGAATGACTATGAAATTAGCGATTGCAGTTGCTTTGTCACACCACCCGCAGCTATTGATTTTAGACGAAGCAACCAGTGGTTTAGACCCTGTCATGCGTGATGAAATGCTGGACGTTTTTCTTGAATTTGTACAGGAAGAAAACCATTCTATCCTTTTATCTTCTCACATCACAAGTGATTTAGAAAAAGTAGCCGATTATATCACATTTATTCATAACGGTAAATTGATTATGACTGTATCTAAAAATGATTTGTCATATAATTATGCCGTTATGAGATGTAAAGAAAGTCAATTCCTTGCATTGGACCCCAGTGATATTATTGCTTATCGAAAAAGAGATTTTCAGATTGATGTTTTAGTTTCTAATGGGAAAGAAGTACAGCGAAAATATAAAAACAGCGTTGTAGACCATGTATCTGTTGATGAAGTTATGCTGTTATTGGTAAAGGGGGAACGATTATGAAAGGACTGCTTAAAATTAATTTTTTGGCTGTATGCTCAAATGTGAAAGTTTTTTCGGCTTTTATGCTTATGTTGGGAATCTTTGTTGTTGCGGTTATTAGTCAATCACTTCTTATTGGCTATGTACTGTTGAGCATAGTCGGATTTTCAGTTATTGCAGTTACCAGCATAAAAAAAGAGTTTGTTTCCAAATGGGGAAAATACAAATTAACATTGCCGATAAAAAGAGCTAACATTGTAAAAAGCTATTTTGTCAGTCAGTTAATATGGCTGATCGTAGGGACTGTCTTTGCCGGAGCAAGTATAAGTCTGTCATGGCTTTTGCATGGGTGTCCTTTTGATAACAGTATTGATACTCTGTCGATATTTGCATTAGGAATTAGTGTAAGCCTTTTTACGGGAGCATTTTTCTTTCCTCTGTTTTATTTAGTCGGGGAGGAAAAAGGTGAGGTTTCTTTAATTATCAGCTTACTTTGTGGAATCGGTATTTCGTTGGGAATCATCCGTACGCTTAACCTTTATTTAACGCCTGGTTTTACTACTGTTTTGATTGGTTCAGTTATTTTGATTATATGCTCATTGTTAATGTTTGCGTTATCTTATCCTTTAACAGTTAATATCTACAAGAAAAAAGAATACTAATGCTGTAGCATAACCAGTTGGAGCGGTCAATAAGATAACGGGAGATAGTATTTGTCGCTAACATAATCATACTCACATTCAATGATACAGAAAAAAAAATTGTTACAGCATTCGACTTTATACAAAAAGGGGTTCACCAGTCATTCCGGTGAACCCCTTAACGCTTAAATATTTAGTTCAAGCCATTTTTGCTTTTTGCCAAATTACTTTTGGCCTCAAGCAATTACTTATTGTTGATAGCGGCCTGTGCTGCTGCCAAACGTGCGATCGGTACACGGAACGGTGAACATGATACATAGTCCAGACCAATCTTATGACAGAACTCAACAGATGAAGGATCTCCGCCATGCTCGCCGCAAATACCAACATGCAGCTTCGGATTGACCGGCTTACCTAATTTGATAGCCATATCCATTAGCTTGCCGACACCAGTTTGATCCAGTTTTGCAAACGGATCATTTTCAAAGATCTTGGTATCATAGTAAGCATCTAAGAACTTACCGGCATCATCACGAGAAAAGCCGAAGGTCATTTGTGTTAAATCATTTGTTCCGAAGCAGAAGAAGTCAGCTTCTGTAGCAATCTCATCCGCAGTTAATGCTGCTCTCGGAATCTCGATCATAGTACCTACTTCGTATTCCAGATTAGCACCTGCTGCTTTGATCTCAGCATCTGCTGTTTCAACAACAACCTTCTTGACAAACTTTAATTCCTTGATTTCACAAACCAGCGGAATCATGATCTCAGGCTTAACATTCCAATCCGGATGCGCCTTCTTTACATTTATTGCTGCACGAATAACCGCCTTTGTCTGCATCTTTGCAATTTCCGGATAGGTAACTGCAAGACGACAGCCTCTGTGACCCATCATCGGGTTAAACTCATGTAAACCATCAATAATGGTACGAATTGCCTCTACGGATTTACCCTGAGCATCAGCCAGCTTCTTAATATCAGCCTCCTCTGTCGGAACGAACTCATGAAGCGGCGGATCCAAGAAACGAATGGTAACCGGATTGCCTTCCAATGCCTCATACAGTGCTTCAAAGTCACCCTGCTGATAAGGCAGAATCTTCTCCAGAGCTGCTTCTCTTTCTTCAACTGTATCCGAACAGATCATCTCACGGAATGCAGCAATTCTGTCCTCTTCAAAGAACATATGCTCAGTCCGGCAAAGTCCGATTCCTTCTGCACCAAGCTCACGAGCCTTCTTTGCATCTGCAGGGGTATCTGCATTGGTACGAACCTTTAAGGTTCTATACTTATCAGCCCAAGCCATGATCCTACCAAACTCACCAGCGATCGTAGCATCTACTGTAGGGATAACACCATCATAAATGTTACCAGTCGTTCCATCGATTGAAAGATAATCGCCTTCATGGAATTCCTTGCCAGCCAGTGTAAATTTTTTATTAGCTTCATCCATTGCTATATCACCGCAACCGGATACACAACAAGTACCCATACCACGGGCAACAACTGCTGCATGGCTGGTCATACCGCCACGAACGGTCAAAATACCCTGTGAAGCCTTCATACCGGTAATATCCTCCGGTGATGTCTCCAATCTTACAAGAACAACCTTTTCGCCTCTTGCATTCCAAGCTTCTGCATCCTCGGCAGAGAATACGATCTTACCGCAGGCAGCACCCGGAGATGCCCCCAGACCTTTTCCAATCGGCGTTGCTGCCTTTAATGCAGCCGCATCAAACTGTGGATGAAGCAGAGTGTCCAGATTTCTCGGATCGATCATAGCCACTGCCTCTTCCTCTGTTCTCATGCCCTCATCTACCAGATCACAAGCGATCTTTAATGCAGCCTGAGCGGTTCTCTTACCATTTCTAGTCTGAAGCATATATAACTTCTTATTCTCAACGGTAAATTCCATATCCTGCATATCTCTGTAATGGTCTTCCAATGTCTTACAAACATCTTGGAACTGAGCGAATGCTTCCGGGAATTCCTCTGCCATCTTAGCGATCGGCATAGGAGTACGAACACCTGCCACAACGTCCTCACCCTGTGCATTGATCAGGAACTCACCCATCAGCTTCTTCTCGCCGGTTGCCGGATCTCTCGTAAATGCAACACCGGTACCGCAGTCATTTCCCATATTACCGAATGCCATACTCTGTACATTTACAGCAGTACCCCAAGAGTACGGAATATCATTATCTCTTCTGTATACATTTGCTCTCGGATTATCCCATGAACGGAACACCGCCTTCACAGCACCCATCAGCTGTTCCTTCGGATCGTCCGGGAAGTCTTGTCCAATCTTTGACTTGTATTCTGCCTTAAACTGTCCGGCAAGCTCTTTCAGATCCTCAGCAGTCAGGTCTACATCATAGGTAACACCCTTCTTTGCCTTCATTTCATCGATCAGCTCTTCAAAGTACTTCTTTCCAACTTCCATAACTACGTCGGAATACATCTGGATAAATCTTCTGTAGCAGTCCCATGCCCAACGGGGATTACCAGACTTCTTGGCAATAACTTCAACTACATCTTCATTTAATCCCAAGTTTAAGATCGTATCCATCATACCCGGCATAGAAGCTCTTGCGCCGGACCGAACTGAAACAAGAAGCGGATTTTCTTTATCGCCGAATTTCTTACCTGTAATTTCTTCCATCTTAACGATATACTCGTTAATCTGTCCCTGAATTTCATCGTTAATCTCACGACCGTCCTCGTAATACTGTGTACAGGCTTCCGTTGTGATCGTAAAGCCCTGCGGAACCGGAAGACCAATGTTCGTCATCTCTGCAAGATTCGCACCCTTACCGCCCAGAAGCTCACGCATATTGGCATTTCCTTCCGTAAACAAATATACCCATTTGTTTGCCATTTGTTACTTACCTCCTACGTATTTGATTTACTAGCCACGCAGACAAGCATAGCCACTGTTCATTATTATATCATAATTTCCGTTTTTTTGAAGCCATTTTTATGAAATATTTTAAATTCTACCCAGCTTTCGCAAATATTAACAATTTTCTTTCAAAATCTTACAATTTCGACCGGATTTGTCCTGTTTTATATCCAGAAACCCTCTTTCCTGCAAAAAATCCTATATAATAAAAGTAAAAAGGCCGATACCATAAGATACCGGCCAAAGAAGTGGAATCACACACACATTTTTTTATTGAACAATCCTTCTTGCCCCAATCGGCGAATCATAATACATATTGGAAATAATGATTCCGGTGGATTCGGTTGCGGCATGTACGATCTGTCCACCTCCAATATACAATCCTACATGTCCAGAATAGCAGATAATATCGCCCGGCTGTACCGCATCTAAGGAAACCGGTGTACCCTGCCCCATTTGAACGCCGGAAGCATGGCTTAAGGAATATCCAAACTGTGCATAGACAGCCATTGTAAAACCACTGCAATCCGTACCATTTGTCAGGCTGCTTCCACCGTATACATACGGATTTCCCACAAACTGGCAGGCATAGTTTGCAATCTGCTGTCCCAATGCCAGCCCCTCTGCCGAGGTTTCGACCGGCGGGAGCGCTGCTCCGGAAGAAGCCGGCCTTGCACTTGCCTGTTGTGCAAGAGCAGCCGCTATCATGCTCTGTTCTTCCTCAATCGTGATGGCAGTTGGATAATTCCAGCCGACCTTTACATATTCCTTTGCAATATATCCAGTGGTATCCTCTGTATATTGGATCTCCACCCATTCCTCTGATTCAGTGATAATATCTAACTCCTGACCGCCGGTCACAGAACCGATGCGTTCACTTTCCGTGCTTGGTTCCTTACGGACATTTAATGCCTGAACCTCAACGGTTGCACAGTATTTATAATTCTCGGTTATGTACGCTCCTGCCTCGTCTCCAAACATCAGATATTCATTGGAGACATAACCGGTCACAGAACCGGATTCCACCTTTGTCCATTCCTCGCCTCGTTCTATAATCGTAGCTACAGAATAAGGATAAAGCTTTCCGACGATTTCAGAATCCGTATTGGCTTCCTCCCGCACCCGGAGGCTTCCTTCTACATTTGCCACCACCGAATTCTGCCATTCCGGATACTGGCATTCCGGTTCTTCCGGTACTGCCGCTTCCGTCGTTTCTTCTGATGTTTCCTCCACTGCTGCCGCTTCTGTTGTATCAGCATTCTCCGGAACACCTTCTGCTTCACTGCTGTTTGTCCTTAATGCAATATTTGTATCAGAAATCTGAGTTTCAAGCTCCTCCAATGATATAACATTTAAAACCTCTAATGCTACCTCCGGTGTAAGAGCATTTGTCGTCACAATCAAGCCTGCACCTAACACTATCATTACTGCTGCACTGATTATTGTTTTTTTCATTATGTTTCTCCGTGTTTTCGTAATTATTACAGATATGTTACAACTTGTTACATTTGTATTCTAACAAAGAAAATATTTTATGTCAACAATAAATTACAAACTCTACACACTTTTGCTCTTTTTTTGTCTAATCCATTGAAATAATTGAAAATTCAGTTATAATCTAATAAAGAAGAAACTATACTAACCATACTAAATTTATAGGTAATACTATTTCAATAATGGAGGATTTCTATATGCATATCAGCGACTTTTTTGATCTTTCTTTATTAGAACAGATCATGTCTGACTGGTCGGAAGCAACCGGTATGGCTACCATTGCTGTTGACGATAAGGGAAATTATATTACAAAAGAAATCGGATTTACGGATTTTTGCATGAAGCATACAAGGGGCAGTGCAGAAGGTCTGCGGCGTTGTACCAACTGTGATAACACCGGCTGCGGTACTTACTTCTGTCATGCAGGGTTAATGGATTTCAGCATTGAGATCAAGGTAGGGGATACCTACCTGGGGAAAATCATCGGCGGACAGGTACTCCCGGAGCAGCCGGACGAAGAAAAATTCCGCAAGATTGCAACGGAGCTTGGAATCGACCCGAATACCTATATTACTGCCCTACGTAAAGTTCCCGTAAAGTCGGAGACTTCGATCCGGGCCGCTTCGAAGCTTCTTGGCGAGATGGTAAATCTTCTGGTGAACTTTGAATATAACAAAACCGCTAATACTAATCTGATTACAACACTGGAAAACAACATTGAACAGGCTGCCGATTTAATCGAGGAAATCAATAAAAAATCCGCAGCCCTTGACAAAATCGAAGGAAAACAGAAAATCCTTTCCCTTAACGCCTCCATTGAAGCGGCAAGAGCCGGGGAATTTGGCAAAGGATTTACCGTCGTCGCTTCAGAATTCGGAAAATTGGCAGTCAATTCCGGAGAAATCAATCGTTCCATCAAGACCTCTTTAAAATCACTGACTACGGTCATTGATGAGCTGGAAAAATCGTCCGTTAAATAAGATTCCTATTACATAGCAAAACGCCCTTCCGGTTTTATTTCCGGAAAGGCGTTCTTGTTATTAGTATGCAAATTTTTCTTCAAAATATGCTTTTAAGTCTGTAATTTTAATCCGCTCCTGCTCCATAGTATCCCGGTTACGTACCGTTACCGCTCCGTCGGTTTCCGATTCAAAATCATAGGTAACGCAATATGGCGTACCAATCTCGTCCTGTCTCCGATACCGTTTTCCAATGTTTCCTCTGTCGTCATATTCACAGTTATAGTATTTTGAAAGCTCTGTATAAATCTGTTCTGCTCCATCTGCAAGCTTCTTAGAAAGAGGAAGTACACCTATCTTTACGGGCGCCAGCATCGGATGAAAATGCAGAACCGTCCGGACATCGCCGCCCTCCAATTCCTCTTCATCATAGGCACTGCACAAAAATGCCAGTGTTACCCGGTCGGCTCCCAGAGAAGGTTCAATTACATATGGAATATATTTTTCTTTTTTCTCATCATCAAAATATTCCATCGGTTCGCCGGAAGTATTCTGATGCTGGGTCAGATCATAATCCGTCCGATCGGCGATCCCCCACAGCTCACCCCAGCCAAAGGGGAACAAGAATTCAATGTCCGTGGTTCCCTTGCTATAGAAGCAAAGCTCCTCCGGCGAATGATCTCTTGCACGCATTTCTTCTTCCTTCATGCCCAACTCTTTCAGCCAGTCGATACAGAATTGCCGCCAGTATGTAAACCATTCCAGATCCGTTCCCGGTTCACAGAAGAATTCCAGCTCCATCTGCTCAAATTCTCTGGTACGGAAGGTGAAATTCCCCGGTGTAATCTCATTTCGGAACGATTTTCCAATCTGCCCGATTCCAAAGGGTATCTTTTTCCGTGAGGTTCTCTGTACATTTTTGAAATTCACAAAGATCCCCTGTGCAGTTTCCGGTCTTAAATAAACCGTATTCTTCGCATCTTCCGTTACCCCCTGAAATGTCTTAAACATCAAGTTAAACTGTCGAATATCCGTAAAATCATGCTTTCCACAGGTAGGACATGGCACCTGATTTGCATGAACAAACTCCATCATTTCATCCTGAGACCAACCGTCAATGGGTTTATCCAACGTAATCTGATGCTCCGCCGCATAATCCTCGATCAGCTTATCCGCCCGGAACCGCTCATGACAAGCCTTACAATCCATCAGCGGATCCGCAAACCCTGCCAGATGTCCGGAAGCTACCCATGTCTGGGGATTCATCAATATTGCACAGTCAACTCCTACATTATATGGATTTTCCTGAATGAATTTCTTCCACCATGCCCGTTTTACATTGTTTTTCAATTCCACGCCAAGATTGCCATAATCCCAAGTATTTGCAAGCCCACCGTAAATCTCAGACCCCGGATATACGAATCCTCTTGCTTTTGCCAGTGCCACAATCTTATCCATTGTCTTTTCCATTCTCTCACCCTCGCTCATTTTATTTCCATATTATGATTGCTGTTCCATCGCCGGTAGAAGAAAAATAACCATTCTCCTTTGTCACATAGGAATTATAATACTGTATATTTCCTTTGCATATAATATTCATGGAATCTTCTATCTTTAAAACCTTCAGGGTATCATCCTGAATCTCCTCCGCCTTTACCTTACTGCCATCCGCTGCGGAAATAAACTCCCCGGAAAGCCCTGCATCCGACAGGCTGCTAAGCGTATAAGCAGTATTGTTAAATGCATTGTAATCTTCTATATTATTATAAGAAAGCATCAGCTTTACTATATCATCATTTATTTCCAGCTTCTCCAAAACGATAGCCTCTGTCCCGGTCTGTGTATTATATTCCGTGATTTTCTGATTCACGAATTCCTCCAGTTTTTCATTCTCATAATCCATACCGGAAAAATCCTCCACAGACACGTCATGAAGACGGCCATCCTTATCAACTGTCATGGTATTTTCCGTTATGGAATCAAGGCCGGACGAACAACCGGTCAATAACAAAAGCCCCAGCATCAAATGTATTAGCAAATGCTTCTGTTTCATTTACAATGACCTCCTATAATCAATAGCTATATTATTGTAACTTCTAATCCTCTGGATTGCAAGACAGAGAATCAAGAAATTCAACGGATTTGAATTTCCGATCTACATATTCCATCAAAAAATCATTGCATATCTTATCCAGTTCCTCCTGTACCTCTTGGGAAACACTAAACGAATACAGGCTTTTTAACGGTGTACTTAGTATAAATTGCAAGGAATATACCGTAGAAGGATTTAACAATTCTTCTATATCATAATCCATTCGGCAATGATCCACACAAAGCAAGCCGCCTTGGGAAGCCTGAAACACATAACCGGTCCCCTGATTTCCGCATTTCACACAGGAAAACACCTGCATTTCTTCTCCGTCTAATGCCAATGCACGAAGCTCAAAGATTCGCCGGATCAAGGCATAGTCCATCTGTTTTTTTACCAATGCCCGTAACGTAACATAAAGCAGCTTTAACTGTTCCCGGTCATCCGAATTTTCCCGTGTCAAATAATCCGCCAGTTCACAAAAATAGCTTCCATAAGTAATACCATCCAAATCGGTTTTCAATTCATCGAAATAATTCTTTACCTCGATATGCTGTATCCGATATGCATCTCTGCCTGCAAACAAAGTAAAAATACCATAGGTAAAGGGCTGACAGGCAGCTGTCATCCCATTGCCCGTCCGTCTGACTCCCCTTGCAAAAGCAGACAGTTTCCCTCTTTCCTTTGTCAATATCACCAATCGCCGGTCATAATCGCCTACCTGGGAAACTGCCAGTACCAAACCGGTCACTTCCATCTGCATAGTTCTCACCTGCCTGCTTTTCATCATGTTCTCTGTTCATATCCAAAATTCTTCAACAGGTATTCACTATCCCGCCAATCCTTTTTTACCTTTACCCACAATTTCAGATTCACCTTAATGTCTAAGATCTTCTCCATATCAACTCTAGCCTGACTGCCGATTTTTTTTAACATGGCTCCCTGCTTTCCAATGATGATACCTTTGTGGGATTCCCGCTCGCATATGATCGTTGCATCAATATCCATTACATTCCCCTTTGGACGTTCCTTCATGGAATCAATCATCACTGCAATTCCGTGCGGAATTTCATGTTCCAGACATCGCAGGGCCTTTTCCCGGATAATCTCCGCCATGATCTGCCGCTCCGGCTGGTCAGTTATGGTATCCGCATCATAATACTGCGGTCCCTCCGGCAGATACTTCAGTATCGTTTCAATGACTTCATCTGTATTTTGATCCCGCAGTGCGGATACCGGAATCATGGCATCGAATTCATATTCTTTTCGATAGGTCTCCAATGCCTTGCCTACTTCATTTTTATCCACCGTATCTATCTTATTGATAATCAGAATCACTGGTGTTTTCACCTGCCGGATCCGTTCTAAAATCGCCTGTTCTCCCTTCCCGATATAGGTAGTCGGTTCTACCAGCCACAACACCACATCCATATCATTCAGAGCAGCATTTACCGTATGCATCATATATTCACCCAGTTTATTCTTTGCCCGGTTCACACCCGGCGTATCCATAAAGATAATCTGTCCCTGTTCACAGGTATACACTGTCTGGATCCGATTACGGGTCGTTTGTGCTTTTCTGCTGGTAATGGCGATCTTCTGCCCGATGAGATGATTCATCAAGGTTGATTTTCCTACATTCGGTCTACCAATGATCGTCACAAAACCCGATTTATATCCTGTCTTCATATTCTCTCCTTCGTTTCCTAAAACAGCGTCCGGATATTCCGGAATTTCTCTGCCTCCCGTTCAATCTTTCGTTCATTCCCTATCGCACAGATGGTGTCTGCGGATACAACCGATTGAACCAGCTGAGCCAATCCACGGATAACTGACTGATTCGTAGCTAACAGCTCATCCCGCCTTGCCTGCCGGTATTCATCACTGATTCCCATTAAATAAAGGTTAAAATCTCTTTCTCCCCTGTCATAAGGATTCAGCGGTATATCCGCCGTTCCGATCGTACCGATGATATACTTTGTCATATCCCTGTCATCCGCCTGAAAATTCGCTACATATTCTGCCGCCGAACGATAGATGGCATAGGTTTCCATCAGATTCGGATCTCGATATGAAGTAAAATAACTGGTTCCATTATCTCCAAACCCACACATACTTCCATAAGCGCCGCCTTGTACCCGTACATTCAGCCACAGGTAGTCATAAGAAAAAATGGTTTCCAGCACCCGCAAAGAACCGGTAGCGGTAAATCCTGCCTTTTTATAATTTCCAGCAGTAGCCACATACTGAACCTGACTTGCCGTCTTAAACCCTTCGTTCTTCACAGTCAGCAGGATCTTCTCCTCCGGCTTATTCACCTTGCGATTGGAAAGATATACGGAAAACAGGGTAAGATTCATATCCATGGCTTCTTTTACGTCGTTATCACCGGTATAGGAAATGATCAGATTTTCCTTATGCAGCACCTCTTCTAATACCTGCCGCAGCTTATCCACCAGTTCTTCTTTCCGTTCATCAAAATCACGGTCCAAAGCTTCGATCCACTCATAGTAATCAACACCCTTTGCCAGTTCTTTTACATAACTGTCTGTTGCAACATAGGACATTGCCCGAAACGCCGTAGTAATATGTCCCCGGCTCACCATTTCCGGCTTCAAAGCGGCCTTGATCTCCGCTATGATCTCCCGCAGACGCATCGTATCCGATAGCTTGCTGTGGATCAACAGCTCCTCTATGAGCTTGAAGCTGTCATTGATCTGCTCATACATCATTTTCGCCCGTATATCAAAGGTCGGCAGATATTGATCCGGTTCCAGACTGCTCCGAATATCAAAGCTGGTCTGAATACTTCCGGATTTCAATCGAATCTCGCTCGCCAATTCATTATAAGTGTAATGCTCCGTATCAATCATGCCGAGAATCCTTGCCAGCAGATTTGCATACGGTAAGAGTGCAAGCGGAAGCTTATCCAGTCGGAAGCACAGATGGATATAGGCAATTCCATTCGTAAAAATGGGATGTACGATGACCGGGATTCCCTGTAATTCCTGTTTTACATTTTCCTGCCTTTGGATCTTCGGCTCAATATCCGTAATCTCAAGCAGCGGAATCTTACGAATCTCCTCTTCCGTAGACGGTGTTGCCTGATATTCCTTTAACGCTTTCGTATCTTTCATAATCTGCTCTAACTGGCTTGTACTAAGCGACGCTTTATAAGCGGCTAACGTTTCTTTGATCCGGATTTCTTCCTTTTCTCCCAATCCATGCTCCGGCTTCAATACAACGATGCTCCGATGGGGATTCTCCAACAGGTAAGTCCGCATAGTCCGTTCAAAATACCCGTTTTCTACTCCACGCTTCATAAAATCAAGTGTTTCACTGACTTTTATATGCAGGAAAGGAGATTTGTCATCATATAACCAGCTGTCAAATGCTTTTAAACCATACATTAGTCCTTTGGGATACCGTCCGAAATCAGATTCCCTTAACTGAAACTCCATATGATTTATAGCGGCAGATAATGTTTTTTTCGGTATACCGGTTTTACAGATTTCTTCCAGCGTATCCTCGATCACCTGACAAAAGGTTTCCTGATCTTCTTCATTTGCATTATGTGCAATTATAGAAAAAATAGGCTGCTGTATCGAATTATCATAAGAAGATTCTATATCTTTTCCAATCCCCGCCTTAATCAACGCCTGCTTTAACGGTGCTCCCGGCATATCCAGCAAAACGGACTGCAACAGTTGGAACGCCATATATAGTTCCGGATCCAGACTGGTGCCTACCACTACGTTATAAGAAAGGAACGTATTATCTTCTAATTCCTCTGACTCCGCCAGCGAATAAGAATAGGTCTGTGCAACCGGCTTTGGATCTATCTGCATATGGATATGGGAATCCACCTTCTGATACTCATATTCACACAGGTACTCCTCATCAATAAACCGGAGCTTTTCTTCTACGTTCATATTTCCGTACAGATAAATATAACTGTTAGACGGATGATAATATGTCCTGTGAAAATTCAAAAAATCCTCATATGTCAGATTGGGAATCGCAGAGGGTTCTCCTCCGGACTCACAGCCATACGTAGTATCCGGCAGCAAAGAAAGCTGAATCAAGCGGGCAAGCTGCTGATTCGGATCCGAATACACACCCTTCATTTCATTATAAACCACACCATTATAAGTCAATTCACCCTCAAGTCGTTCCAGTTCATAATGCCAGCCCTCCTGCTTCAAAATCTCCGGATGAATATAAATATTCGGGTGAAATACCGCATCCAGATAAACGTCCATCAGATTTTGAAAATCCTTATCATTATAACTGGCAACGGGATATACGGTCTTATCAGAATAGGTCATCGCATTCAAAAACGTATTCAACGACCCCTTTGCCAGCTCTACAAACGGATCCTTTGCCGGAAATTTTCTCGATCCGCATAAAACAGAATGTTCCATAATATGCGGTACTCCTGTATCATCCTTCGGCGGTGTCCGAAATCCAATGGTAAATACCTTGTTGGTATCCTCATTGCTGATTACTACTACTCTGGCTCTAGTCTTCCGATGCCGGAAGATATATCCCGTAGCCGCCAGCTCCGGAATCGGTTCCTGTTCCAATAAATCATACGCACCAACCCGTTTCATTTCATTTCCTCCTGATCCTATCGATTCCTTTTTACAGTCCGGGCATTGCCCTTTCTGTTTTCTATTCTTTATTTTTCTATAGTTTATCCAAAATATGGCATTCTAGTTCTATCCTATCATTTTTTTCCCATTATAGCAATTTGCTTTCCGGGAAAATTTATTTTTTTTGCAACAAAATGAAAGGCTTCTTACACTGTTATTATATACAATAAAAACAAGTGATCCTGTAAGCATACCGGCTTGTTCATGATCCGGTGATAGAAACGGATTGATAAGGAGGAACGCATGAAAAAGAATCTGAAAAAAACAATCAAAAAAATAACCGGCTTATTACTGCCGATTATCCTTTTACTTTCACTTTTCGGCTGTGATAATCAAAATCCCCGTGCAATATCTAACCCAACTAATCTTACGCAAAACATATCGGCTGAAGTTCCACAGGGCAAGCCCTGCGATGAAGCTTTTTTAACCTCTGCCGCTGATTTTTCGATCGATCTGTTCAAGCAAAGTCTGTCAGAAGATGAATCGCATGAAAACCTGCTGCTTTCACCGGAATCCGTGCTGGTTGCCCTTTCCATGACAGCAAATGGAGCTTCCGGCTCTACCCGTTCTGAAATGGAAACACTGTTAGGAAACGGAACGCCCATTTCCGAATGGAATGCATACCTGTATGAATATAACCAGAAACTAACCAATACCAATGACGTTTCATTTCATATGGGGAATTCCATCTGGATAAACGAAACAGAAAATCTACAGATACAAGAGCATTTTCTTTCCACCGCAAAATCCTATTATGATGCTTTTGTTTTTTTAGAACCCTTTGATAACGACTGTCTTTCAGACATGAATCAATGGGTGAGTCATGAAACGGATAATATGATCCATCACTTATACAGTGAAATATCTCCCAATGCATCGCTGTATCTGACGAACGCTCTTGCTTTTAATGGAAAATGGAATAATTCCTATACAGATGAACAGATTCATGAAGAGACCTTTACCAACCACGATGGAACCTCTTCTACTGTTACCATGCTAAACAGCAGTGAAACCGTGTTTGTCAAAGATGACCATGCTACAGGATTCATCAAATATTATGAAGGAGAACAATATGCCTTTCTGGCCTTACTTCCGGAATCCGGAATGTCCGTAGCAGAATACGCCGCTACCTTAACCGGAGAATCTTATTTAGAAATGTATGAAAACCAACAATCTCAGGAGGTTTTGGTCAAACTACCTGAATTTTCGTATGATTACACAACAGAATTAAAACCCGCATTACAGCAGATGGGAATGCATGAGGCATTTTCAGGCAGTGCAGATTTTTGCGATCTGACCGAATCTATACCGCTTAAGATCGACAGTGTCTTACATAAAGCCTGCATTCAGGTTGACCGCAACGGAACAAAGGCGGCGGCTGTTACCTCTGTCATTATGGATAAAGCCACCGCCATTGAGGAACCGGAACCGGTATGCGTCTACTTGGACCGTCCCTTTGTTTATGCAATTATCGATGTAGAAACAGGACTTCCGGTATTCATGGGTACGATAACCACACTTTAATACAATACAAAGCAGAAAACTGCCGCACCAAAAATCCGTTTATTTAACCGCCCGGAAGGCTTCCTCCAGATCTTCAATAATATCATCAATATGCTCGGTTCCAATAGACAGACGAATGGTATTGGGCTTGATTCCCTGATCCAAAAGCTCTTCTTCATTCAACTGGGAATGTGTAGTGGATGCAGGGTGTATAACCAGAGATTTTACATCCGCTACATTTGCCAGCAGGGAGAACAGTTCAAGGTTATCAATGAAGTCCTTTGCCTTCTGGGCATCTCCTTTGATCTCAAAGGTAAAGATAGAACCTCCGCCATTGGGGAAATACTTCTGATACAGCGCCTGCTGTTCCGGATCCTCGGAAACAGCGGGGTGATGCACCGCTTCTACCTGCGGATGCTGATTCAGATATTCTACGACCTTTAACGCATTTTCTACATGGCGTTCTACCCGCAGCGATAAAGTTTCCAACCCTTGCAGGAAGAAAAAGGCATGGAAGGGTGAAAGTGTCGCACCGGTATCCCGAAGCAGGATTGCCCGAATCTTTGTCACAAATGCTGCCGCTCCTACCGCTTTTGTAAAACTGATGCCATGATAGCTTGGATTTGGTTCTGTCAATGACGGGAATTTCCCGCTTGCCTCCCAGTCGAATTTTCCGCTGTCTACGATCACACCACCGATTGTGGTTCCATGACCGCCGATGAACTTTGTAGCGGAGTGTACGACTATATCTGCTCCATATTCAATCGGCCGGACCAGATACGGGGTGGCAAAGGTATTATCGATCACCAATGGGATTTTATGCTTGTGCGCAATCTGTGCGATCCGTTCAATATCCACAACATCGGAATTGGGATTTCCAAGCGTCTCAATAAAAACCGCCTTCGTATTATCCTGAATTGCCGCCTCGATCTCCTCATACCGGAAGGGATCTACAAAGGTTGTCTGGATCCCATACTGCGGAAGCGTATGCGCCAGCAGATTATAGGTTCCACCGTAGATATTCTTTGCCGATACAATATGATCTCCGTTCTGCGCCAGATTTTCAAAGGTATATGTAATCGCCGCCGCACCGGAAGCAACTGCCAAAGCCGCCACGCCGCCTTCTAAAGCTGCAATTCTCTGCTCAAATACATCTTCTGTAGGATTGGTTAATCTTCCGTAAATATTTCCTGCATCGCTTAATCCAAAACGGGCGGCAGCATGCTCACTGTTTCGAAATACATAGGATGATGTCTGATAAATGGGAACTGCTCTTGCATCCGTTACCGGATCCGGCTGTTCCTGCCCTACATGTAACTGTAAGGTTTCAAATTTTAACTCTCTTTCTTCATACGTTTTTTTACTCATAATAACCTCCATTCCGCAAGTCATTTCCTGCTGTTTATTATTGAGGTCATCTTATCATGGTTAAAAAAACCTGTCTAATATACAAAATGAAAGTCTGGTTATAGAAAATACCTATATCTCAAGTTTCCCTCCCTTTTCTTATTCTTAATAAAAAAGCTGTTCATAATCCTCCTGCATAAACCTATGGTAAATGGTATGTCCCATCTCCATCCTGATACAATAATAATATTCGTCAATATCCCGATCCAGAAAGTGTACGCAGTAATCAAAATCAATCCCAAATGGCATAACATCACACACATATTCATGGCTGAATTCGGCAAATACCTGACAGATTTCCTCTATGGTACAGGAATGCTTTTCCTGAAATAACCCAATGAATCTTTTTAAAAACGCAGGTGGTTCCAAATTCCGGTAAACCCATTCCACACCCTCCGGAGGGATTCCAATTTCTAACCGTCCACTATGGACAGCAAATTGCAGCCTGCCCAGCCTCGTATGCTTCAGTGCTTCTTCCTGCTCCAGCATTGCCAGCATGGTATCCGCTCCGGTGCATGTAAGTCCTAGCAGTGCATTCAGAGAAGAAACCGGATAATATAACCGGATCGTTTCCTTTGCATATCCAAGTTTTATCTGCGCCTCCAGAACCTGGTCCTGCATATTGGTAAGTAACCGTTCTACATTCATTTTATATTCTCCCTGTGCCCTCTCTCTTCAGAACTCGCTTGCGAGTCTTGAAGAGAGATACGGATCCACTTTCGCAGACATCTAAATCACTGGATGGAAATCACCTTATAATCCTGCGCTTCTACTGTATTTTTTAATACCTCGTCCTGAACTTCGCTTTTAAGCGTTACCTCTGCTGTTCCGGTTTCGTGGCTGACAACAGCTTCTGATACTTCCGGTAACGCCTCCAGACTTTTCTTTACCGTTGCTTCGCAGTGCCCGCACATCATTCCTTCAATTTTCATAGTTTTTTTCATAGTTTTTTCCTCCATTTTATTATTCTTATCATTTTCTATTTTCTCGGAATCCAATTCCGTAGAAAGCGATTCAAGTTTAATTTGTTTTCGCAGTTTTCGATCCCTGCCTGCATCATGTACCCGAACCAGATTCAACCGTAATGCATTCGTTACAACACAAAAACTGGACAAACTCATAGCAGCCGCTCCAAACATGGGATTTAACTGCCAGCCAAAGATCGGAATCCAGATACCGGCAGCTAAAGGAATCCCTATCACGTTATAAATAAATGCCCAAAATAAATTTTCATGGATATTCGTCAAGGTTCTCCGACTTAACCGGATCGCTGCCGGAACATCAGTTAAGCTGCTTTTCATAAGCACCACATCCGCCGCATCAATCGCTATATCCGTTCCAGCTCCAATCGCTATTCCTATATCAGCCCGTGTCAGTGCAGGTGCATCATTGATTCCATCGCCTACCATCGCCACCTTGCCCTGTTCCTTCAGCTTACGGATCACTGCCTCTTTTCCATCCGGCAGAACGCCTGCAATCACCTGATCGACCCCTGCCTGCGCACCGATTGCCTGTGCGGTCCGTTCATTGTCACCGGTAAGCATTACTACTTGAATCCCCATATTTTGCAGCTCACGAACTGCCTGCGGACTATCTTCTTTTATCACATCTGCTACTGCGATCATTCCCACGCACTCGCTGTCACCTGTTTCTGCTGTTCTTGCAAAAAAGAGAGGAGTTTTTCCTTCCTGTGCCAATGCTTTGGATGCTTTTTTCATTTCCTCGGAAATAAAAACATATTTCTGTATAAACCGTTGATTTCCGCCATACAGCTTATCTTTTCCCTGGACTGCCGACAGACCGTTTCCGGGAAGTGCCTGAAATCCTGTCACTTCTTCTGCTGAAATCTTCTGATTTCCTGCTTCTTCCATAATTGCTTTTGCCAAAGGATGTTCGCTTTTTTGTTCCAAAGCAAATGCCATCTTTAACAGTTCTTTTTCATCATATCCCTTAGCCGGAATCATATCCGTTACCTTTGGCTGTCCACAGGTAATCGTTCCGGTCTTATCCAACGCAACGATCTGTATTTTCCCGGTTTCCTCCAAAGAAACCGCTGTTTTGAACATGATCCCGTTTTTCGCTCCGACCCCGTTTCCTACCATAATTGCCACAGGAGTTGCCAGCCCCAATGCACAGGGGCAGCTGATAACCAGTACGGAAATTCCTCTGGCAAGTGCAAATCCAACCCCTTCGCCAACCAACAACCAAACCGCTATAGTAATCAAAGCAATGACGATCACGATTGGTACAAACACACCGGATACCCGATCCGCCACCTTTGCGATCGGTGCCTTTGTTGCCGCAGCATCACTTACCATCTGAATAATCTGTGCCAGTGTCGTATCCTCTCCCACTCTGGTAGCCTGACATTTCAAAAAGCCGGATTGATTCACAGTGGCTGCCGAAACCAGATCCCCTTCCATCTTGTCAACCGGTATGCTTTCTCCGGTCAATGCCGATTCATTTACTGCACTGCTTCCCTCCAGCACCTTTCCGTCTACCGGTATATTCTCGCCCGGACGAACAAGAAATATATCTCCCTGCTTTACCTGTTCAACAGGCACCACAGTTTCTGATCCTTCTATCATAAGCGTTGCAGTTTTTGGTGCTAACCGCATCAATCCCCGCAGTGCATCCGTAGTTCTCCCCTTTGAAATTGCCTCCAGCATTTTCCCCACAGTGATCAAGGTCAGAATCATAGCTGCGGATTCAAAATAAAAATCATGCATATACGTCATTACACCTTCTATATCCCCTCTTACCTGGGCATCGGTCATGGCATATAAAGCATAAACGCTGTATCCAAAGGCGGCAGATGCACCCAGCGCCACGAGTGCGTCCATGTTCGGAGCTCCTCGGAACAAGCTTCGGAACCCGTTGATAAAAAACCGCTGATTGATCACCATGATGCAGACGGTCAAGAGAAGCTGCGTTAATCCCATTGCTACATGGTTTTCTTCTAAAAAACGAGGCAGCGGCCAATTCCACATCATATGTCCCATAGAAATATACATCAAAATAAGCAAAAAGCCCAAAGAAGCCAATAACCGTTTTCGCAAAACCGGACTTTCCTTGTCCCGTAGTGCTTCCTCAGCCTCTGCATAGGAACCGGCGTTACCATTTCCGGCTTTTTCCTGTGTGCCTTTCTTTTGTACGGCGCCATAACCGGCGTCTTCTACCGCTTTTATAATATCCGCCGGTGAAGCGGTTCCTTCCACTCCCATGGAATTTGTCAGCAGACTGACGGAACAGGCGGTTACACCCGGCACTCCGGAAACCGCTTTTTCCACTCTGGCACTACAGGCGGCACAACTCATACCTGTTACTGTATATTGTTCCATTCTATCACTCACCTTTTCCATTATGCTGTTATTCTTATCATATCCTGCTTTTATTATTTCATTAGTTTTTGTAATGTAACCAACAATTCATCTACCGTTTCTTCTTTTCCTTCTTTTATATTTCTGGTCACACAGGTTTTTATATGATTTTCCAACAGAACCCGGTTAAAGCTGTTTAAAGCAGCGGTCACTGCCGAGACCTGAATCAATATATCCGTACAATATGCATCTTTTTCAACCATACCTTTAATTCCACGTATCTGTCCTTCGATTCGATTCAGCCGATGAATCAGATCCTTATATTCCTGCTCTGTACGTTCTTTTGTCCTATGACAAGCACATTCCGTTTCCTGTTTCATGCACATCACCTCTTTTTTATTATATACCCCTTAGGGGTATATTGCAACTGTGAAAATAATTAGAAAACCATTACGAAAATCATAGATTCCCATGTAATTCTTCTTTACTTATAGCTAAAGTCTGCTATAATAAATAAGATGTAATTTTTTATAAAAATAAGAAGAAATATACATAAACAAAACGAAAAGGAGTTTTAACCATGAGTCAGACAGTCGAAATCAGATGGCATGGCCGAGGCGGACAGGGTGCAAAAACAGCGGCACTTCTGCTGGCTGATGTTGCATTCAAAACCGGTATGCATGTTCAAGGGTTTCCGGAGTATGGCCCGGAACGAATGGGAGCGCCGATCACCGCCTATAATCGTATCAGTGATGCGCCAATCCGGGTGCATTCCAATATCTATACACCGGAATATGTGGCCGTAGTAGATGAAACGCTGTTAGAGGCAGTCGATGTAACAGCAGGGTTAAAGAAGGAGGGTGCCATCATTATAAACACCTCCCAGCCCAAGGAAGCGATCCTTCCGCATTTAAAAGGCTATCCGGGTGCTGTTTATACCATAGATGCAAAGAAAATCTCCCTTGCGACGCTTGGGAAATATTATCCCAACTCTCCTATGCTGGCAGCGGTGGTTGCCATTACGAAGGTTATGGAACAGGAAGCCTTCCTGCGGGAAATGGAACTATCCTTTCAGCATAAGTTTGCAAAAAAACCGGAAGTCATTAAGGGAAATATGGAAGCCTTGAAAATGACCTTTAAGGAGGTGCAATAATATGGGAGCAACCGATATTTCAAAAATAACCGAGCATAGCAAATGGCAGGAAATCACACCCGGCAATCAGATATACGGAGCGGGGACCTCAAAAAGCTTCCTGACCGGAGAATGGAGAACCCAGACGCCTGTCTGGATTCCGGAAAAATGCAAGCAATGTCTGCTTTGCGTACCGGTCTGTCCGGACAGCTCCATACCAGTAAAAAACTGCGAACGTCAGGACTTTGATTATGACCACTGTAAAGGCTGCGGTATCTGTGCAAAGGTCTGTCCGTTTGATTCTATCACTATGAAGGAGGGACAATAATATGTCAATTCGTGAACGATTATCCGGTAACGAGGCTGTGGCACTTGCTATCCGCCAGATCAACCCGGACGTAATGCCGGCGTTTCCCATTACCCCTTCTACCGAGATTCCTCAATACGTAGCGAACTATATTGCAAATGGGAAAATGGATACAGAGTTCATTCCGGTAGAAAGCGAGCATAGCTCCATGAGTGCAACCGTAGGTGCCTCTGCCGCCGGAGCCAGAGCCTTAACCGCCACCTCCTCTTGCGGTATGGCTCTGATGTGGGAGGAATTATATGTGGCAGCATCGAACCGGCTTCCTCTTGCCTTAGCTTTAGTCAATCGGGCATTATCCGGGCCTATCAATATCAACTGCGATCATTCTGACAGCATGGGTGCCAGAGATTCCGGCTGGCTTCAGATTTATGCCGAAAACAATCAGGAGGCCTATGACAATATGATCCAAGCGTTCCGGATTTCCGAGCATAAGGATGTCCGGCTGCCAATTATGATCTGTCAGGACGGATTTATTACCAGCCATGCAGTAGAAAATATTGAATTATTAGAGGACGATGTCGTTAAGAAATTCGTCGGGGACTATGAACCGGAAAACTATTTACTGAATCCGGAGCAGCCAATGGCACTCGGCCCGTATGCAGTCTCCAATTATTATATGGAAACCAAGATGGGACAACGGACAGCTATGAACAATGCCCGTCAGGTCATCTTAGATGTAGCGAAAGAATTTGAGGCCATTTCCGGCCGTAAGTATGGATTCTTTGAAGAATATCGCCTAGAGGATGCCGATTATGCGGTTTTGATCATCGGTTCCGCTGCCGGAACCTGCAAAGACGCCATTGACGCATTACGCAGCAAGGGAATCAAGGCAGGACTTTTAAAGCTTCGGGTATTTCGGCCTTTCCCCGCAAAAGAAATCGCTGCCGCCTTGTCACATTGCAAGGCAGCTGCCATTATGGATCGCAGCGACAGCTTTAATGGAAACGGTGGTCCCTTAGGTGCCGAAGTTTCACAGGCACTTTATAATGCCCATTCCTCTGTCCTTACCGTCAACTATATTTACGGTCTTGGCGGAAGGGATATCCGGGTAGAAGATTTCATTGATATTTATTCCCGTCTGCAAACCATTGCAGAAACCGGAACCATTACCGACCAATACGATTACATTGGTCTGAGAAAATAAGGAGGAAGTCCCATGGCAACAAAATATAATTTCAAAGAAGAAATGAATAAGCCGGAGCGGCTTGCTCCGGGTCATAGAATGTGTGCCGGATGTGGCGGCACTATAGCAGTAAGGGCGGTTCTCCGGGCCCTTCATGAGGGAGACAAGGCAGTTATCGGCAATGCTACCGGCTGTTTGGAAGTATCCTCCTTCATGTATCCGTATACAGCCTGGGAAGACAGCTATATCCATAACGCTTTTGAAAATGCCGGTGCGACCTTATCCGGTGTGGAAACCGCATATCATGTCTTGCGAAAAAAAGGAAAATTAAACGAAACCTTCAAATTCATCACCTTTGGAGGAGACGGCGGCACGTATGATATTGGTCTTCAGTCTCTGTCCGGCGCTATGGAACGGGGACACGATCTGGTCTATGTCTGCTATGATAATGGCGCTTATATGAATACCGGCGTACAGCGTTCCTCCGCTACGCCGAAATATGCCGATACAACGACGACTCCGGTAGGCTCCCAGTCGGCCGGTAAGCTTCAGGGCAGAAAAGATTTAGCCGCCATCATAGCCGCACATAATGTTCCTTATGTAGCGCAAACCACATTTATCGGTAATTTTAAGGATATACATACCAAATCAGAGACCGCCATCTATACACCCGGTCCTGCTTTTCTGAATGTTCTGGCCCCCTGTCCGAGAGGCTGGGGCTATGAAGCCAGCGACATCATGACAATATGCAAGCTGGCTGTAGAGACCTGCTACTGGCCTTTATTCGAGGTAATTGATGGAAAATGGATCTTAAACTATGAACCGAAAAAGAAACTGCCGATAGAAGATTTTCTGCGTAATCAGACCCGTTTCAAGCATCTGTTCAAACCGGGAAATGAGGCCTTGATCCAACAGTTCCAAGAAGAAGTTGACCGCCGCTGGGAGGATCTGCAATTCCACTGCTCCCGGAATTAAGCAGGATAAGAAACCGGACATTCCGCAAACGCAGAATGTCCGGTTTCCTTGTATGCTAAACCAATCCGTCATTCTGATAAAATAACCGTTCAAATTCCTTTACGGAGATTGGTTTGGAGAAATAATACCCTTGTGAAATCTCACAGCCGCTGTCATATAGAAAATCCGCCTGTTCCTTTGTTTCTACTCCTTCTGCAATAATCTCCAACCCCAGATCATTTGACATGGAGATCACATGTGAAACGATTGCCTGCCCCTGTTTATTTTCCAGACATTTGTCCAGAAACAGCCGATCCATTTTCAACACGTCAAACGGAGTATCCTTCAACATACTTAAAGACGAATAACCGGAACCAAAATCATCCATCATGAGTGTAAAACCGGCATCCTTTAATTCATTGATATAATGAATCGTTTCTTCATTCTCCACTGTTTCCGTAATTTCCAGCTGTAAAAGGGAAATCGGTATCTGATATTTCTCGATCAGACCTTTCAAAAAGTTTACAATGTCTGTCTTTCCGAGATAACTTCTGGAAATGTTGACAGATATTGGAACGGGATTCTTCCCTTCGTCCAGCCAATGCCGCAGCAGTTTGCAAACACTTTCCCACATAAACTGATCCAGCTTCAGGATAAATCCATTCTGTTCAAACACCGGAATAAACTCCGCCGGTGATTTTACATTCTGTTTCCTATCCAGCCATCGAACCAGCGCCTCCGCACCTGCCAATCTTGACCGTTTCTTGTTATAAATAAATTTTGGCTGCAAATATACCTGAAACTCCCCGTTTTTCAATGCCTCCTCTTCCACCTCTTCAATCATACCGGCAGAGATCACATCCTGCAACAGTGTCTCTTCGTAAAACGCTGCCTTTTTTAGAACGGTATTTTTCGTATAAACTCTGGCTAATCCGGCTTCATCTCCATGCTTTCTGAATTCCTTTGAGGTCCCCGGTGCAATGCTGATACCATATTTCATATTAAACCGAATATCTCCACACCGGTGCAGGCGGCTGTCCAATACTTCGATAAAGTCTAGTATTTCTTCTTTATTATTATAATAGGTAACGATTTCGTATAAGTCGGCGGACAGCCTGCAATGCAAATGCTCCTGATCACACATGACATCCAAAGTATCGCATATGTATTTTAATATTTCATCGCCAACCTGACTTCCATAGGTATCATTGATATAACGAAAATTCCGAATATCAAACTGGATAAAAGCATAAAGGCGCTCCGGATTTGCTTCCATAAACTTAGCGATCCGGTTGATAAAGATTTCCGGACTTTTATCATTGGAAAACTTGGAAACAATCTCCCGGCTTTCGATTTCTTTTTCTCTTAACGGACGCAGCTTCCCTACAAAGGCAGTTACATAACCGGCACTATTTTCTTCCAGATAGCAGGTCATGATAACCGGATCCGTTTTCCCTTTCCGGTTCTTCATATAAAAATGAGCGGTAATATTTTCCATATGGATCGGTTCCCGGGTCCCCTGCATGATCCGCTCATACAGGTTAATGATCTTCCCCATATCCGCCGCCTCTACCCACGGACCGTTATACAGATTCAAAAGAAGGTTCTGCCCTTGTTCCATAAGCTCTATCGGCAGATAATCATTTTCCTCTATGTACCACTGATTGGCAGTCAGATCCCCATAAAAATAGATGGTATCCTGATGTTTTTTCCGAATATCTGCTATCCTATTAACCAGAACAAGATCCTGCTCTATCATAGATACACCCTCTTTCCAATCTGATTTTCCCTAGTCTTTTAACGAATTCTCGTTTCATTTGTCCTTCTTTGTAAAAAAAACAGGTATATTGCATTCCTCATATACCTGTTTTTACCCGTCACTTATTTAATTATAGCACACTATTTTCCAATTTCCTACTACTTAATTGATTCTTTTCCACCCATATACGGACGCAGGCACTCCGGTATCCGAACACTGCCATCTTCACACAGGTTATTTTCCAAAAAAGCAATCAGCATTCTAGGCGGAGCCACGACGGTATTATTCAGAGTATGCGCAAGATATTTCTGTCCGTCCTCACCTTTTACCCGAATCCGCAAACGCCTTGCCTGCGCATCACCCAGATTGGAACAGCTTCCCACTTCAAAATATTTCTTCTGACGAGGCGACCACGCTTCCACGTCGATCGATTTTACCTTTAAATCCGCCAAATCACCGGAACAGCATTCCAGCGTCCGAACCGGAATATCCAAGGACCGGAACAGATCAACCGTATTCTGCCATAATTTTTCAAACCACATACTGCTTTCTTCCGGTTTGCAGATAACGATCATTTCCTGCTTTTCAAACTGATGGATCCGGTAAATCCCCCGTTCCTCCAGTCCATGCGCACCCTTTTCCTTACGAAAGCATGGAGAGTAGCTGGTCAGGGTCTGAGGCAGCTTGTCCTCCGGCAACATAGTATCAATAAATTTACCGATCATAGAATGCTCGCTGGTTCCGATCAGATACAAGTCTTCGCCTTCGATCTTATACATCATCGCATCCATCTCCGCAAAGCTCATAACTCCGGTCACCACGTCGCTTCGGATCATAAAAGGCGGTATGCAATAGGTAAATCCCCTGTCGATCATAAAATCCCTGGCATATGCGATCACAGCAGAATGCAGTCTGGCAATATCTCCCATCAAATAATAAAACCCGTTTCCTGCCACCCGTCGGGCCGAATCCAAGTCGATCCCATTGAGTCGTTCCATAATCTCCGTATGATAAGGTATCTCGAAATCCGGAACCTTCGGTTCCCCAAATTTTTCAACCTCTACATTTTCACTGTCATCTCTGCCAATCGGTACTGAAGGATCTATAATATTCGGAATCACCATCATGATGCTTTTTATCTTTTCCTGCAGCTCTGTCTCTTTTGCTTCCAGTTCTGCGAGCCGCTGTGAGGAATCCGTCACCTTCTTCTTTGCCGCTTCTGCTTCTTCCTTCTTACCCTGCGCCATCAAGGCGCCGATCTGCTTGGATATTTTATTCCTGTCCGCCCGCAGTTGGTCCGCCTCCTGCTGGGTTTTCCGACTCTCTGCATCGAAGGCGATTACTTCATCTACCATAGGCAGCTTACTGTCCTGAAATTTATTTCTGATATTCTGTTTCACGATTTCCGGATTTTCTCTAAGAAATTTAATATCTAACATAATGTCCTCCTGCCTGCAAACGATATTCCGTACTGGTTATATCTTTTCTT
Source organism: uncultured Lachnospiraceae bacterium (assembly GCA_947589055.1). Taxonomy (GTDB): domain Bacteria; phylum Bacillota; class Clostridia; order Lachnospirales; family Lachnospiraceae; genus CAG-632. The sequence goes on from CANPZL010000006.1 coordinate 49,331, forward strand.
TAACGCATACAGTTTATACCATTTCCCTGTTCTTTGCAAGCCATACCTGCTTTTTCTATGGTTTTCCCATCTCTCCGCTATCGAATCTGTCGTGTTGGTCCTATACATTAAAAAGCCTTTGGTTCCGGTTTCCCCTCCCCAAAGGCTTGTCATATTATATATACTTCATCCGTATCCTAGTATCTGTGCTTCCTGTATATGGCTGCCATACCAAGACCGAAGGAAATACACGCCATTCCCCCGATCCATATCAAAGGCCTTGTATCTCCGGTCTCAGGCGTACCGTTCAATGCGGCAGCAGGTGCCTCCGTACTGTCTGCTTCCGTACTGCCAATATCCGACGTACTGCCTGTATTTACCTCTTTATAAACGATTGCATAGGCGGAGAACTGATCCGTATCAAAGGTAAGTGTGCCAGCGGAAGGATTGTAGGTTACCGGCAATAGCTCGGTCTCTACTCCTCCGGCTGTATTCATATGTCGTCTTATCACAGCATATTCCCGATTCCCTTTTTGTGTTTTCAACGATTCCGGTACTACAACTGTAAGTTCTACCGGCTCATTTAACTCTGTCAGGGACAGCTGATCTTTTCCATCAGCAAAGTTAATCATTCCTCCGTTTTTATTCCGAATGGAAGCTGCCAGATCTAAATTCATATAAAATGGTGCTTGATACACCGTTCCTTCCAATGCAGCTTCTATATCAGAGACCGCCGCCTTGTTATCAGCCGCTGTTGTGTCCATCTGATCTACAGACAAATCAATATCCACTGCGCCGCCGGCTTCCAATATTTCTAACTGTTCATCCGTAATATCCACATTTGCTAACAGCTTTGCATCCGGTATGCTTTCGTCATTCATAGTAACAGAATGCGCATATTCGCCGGAAACGGTTCCATCTGTGATATGCTGATACAGCAAAACCTTAACCGGATTCGTAGCTCCCTCAGTCGTACCATTATCATACCATAAATCCGTCTCTATAACACCTCGAAGGGAATCAATATCTTTCTTTGTATACGTCAATACCGGCTTCCCACCATCTTGTACGATCGTAAGCGAATGATCGGTATCCGGTAAATATCCAAAATAGATATTTATTCCATCCGGATTCTTAGGATCCTGTATCTCAGAAAACTCGCCTGCGATCCGGAAATCACAGCTGGAATTTATATGTAATGTAGAAAAGGGAAGATGAATCGGCACTTTCAAATAATCCGCTATCAAGGCCGGAAAATCAGACATTCCCGAAACACTGATTTCCTCAATATTTTCTCCCTCGATATTTACTTTAATAGAACCGGCATTGTATTTTTGAACAGCCGCATTTACCTCACTAAGACTGGCGATCCTATCCCCCAAATCGTATGCATACGGATGTTCGTTATCTGGTGTCCGTGTCTCTGCCACGTATAAATCCCCCTTATAAAGAGAGATATATGCCGGAATGTCACCGTACCCTGAATGCGGGAATTTGCTTGTAAAATCGATACTTGTATTTAAATCATAATTGGTTTTCAGACATTGCAGTATATCTACCCACTCCGCAGTCAGTCTATATACTGCGTCTTCTACCACTATAGTTCCCGTTTTGTCATGATTGGTCATCTGGTAATCCCAACCGCCACGGATACAGATTCCACTGAAATCCCGTGTCGATGTCACATATTCTTCTTCTGCCTTAATCTGCTCCGCAACGTAATTACTAACGGAAACCGCAATAAAAGCATAATCCGTCTTGAACTGTTCCATCGTACCGGATACATTTCCCTCCGCATCATAAAGTGTAACCGGCGTCTTACCGCTTAATTTATCAATTACCTCCTGAATCGTTCTTCCATGCACCCATACAAGGGGATTGTCGTAGCACCACGCCGGATCGCCGCTCCAGAACGGACAGCTGTTTTCATATTCGTCCCCTGTCATAAAGCAGCCGCTGTAACCGATATGATCCTCTCCGTCCGTATAAATTCTACGGCTTGCAGAGTCAAAGTCATCCGAAGACCACTCAAGCGCTGTTCCTGCCCAAGAGCCGCTTCCATTTATCGTACCTGCATCGATCCAGAAAATCCCACAGGCGCCACCTGCTGCATTTACGGTAATTGTTCCCGTACCGTTATGGGTTACTGAATTATTCGCCAAAATTGCGCATTGACTTTTTGCACATTGAGCGGTAATCGTTAAATTACCACTGCCTGTGAATGTAAGATTCCCTTCTGTCATCAGAGGAATTCCGTTGATACAGGTAATCGTACTTTCGCCATCTTCGATTTCAATCGTCAGATCCTGATCCGCATAGATCGCATTTCCATCCTCAAATGCAGACACTACAAGATTGGCCCCTTTTAAATACAGTGTACTACTCTCATATTTTAAATTATAATCCATATCTGTTCCCGGTATCATCTTCCCAGGATGATCGGGATCATTTTTCCAATATGGCTGTTGGGTGAAATCTCCCCACTTCCATTCATCTGCTACCGTCTCGTCAATTCCGTCCAGATTAAAGCCGGTAAAATCACTGGTAATATTAACCGTGAACTGCCCTTCTCTCTCATAATCAGAATCCCCATACACCTGTGGGCCAGAAAGCGGAAGCAGTCCCAAAAGTAAAATACTGCTAAATACTATACTGAGCATACGCTTCAACAAATGTCGGGGGGTATCTGAACCCTTTTTGTTTTTCATGTAACCAGTCTCCTTTCTTTTCCTATATGGGAAATGTTACCATACAGAAAAAGAAAAATGGTACGCTTGTTGCGGACGTTTTACTGAGCCACGATAATCTGTGTGATTCTATCCTCCGGAATCATATTCACTTTTTCTTCGTCAATAAAAAGAAGCTCCAGTTTGCAATCTGTTAAAGGTGCATATGATTCCAGCGGCGTATTGGTTATATCCAGCATCGTAAGCTGCAGATCGGTTATCGGGGAAATATCCCGGATTCCAGTAGAAGCGATTCCCAGATAACTCAATCTTGGATATACGTTTATTCCGTTCAGCGTTTCCAGATTCTGACAATCCCCTACATCTAAGCACTCCAGACCATGCAGGTTTGAAAGCTCCTCCAAAGATACCAGATCACTGGAAAAAACACCGATTATCCTCAGCTGATCCAAAGTATTCAACACCTTAATATTATCCGAAGTCATATTACTGACCTGAAGCTCCGTTAGCTGTTCCAATGTAGAAAGCACTGTATAATCGGTAAGATTGGTAAAACTGCAATCCAGACTGACAAGGGAAGTTCCCTCCAATCTGTCTATACTTTCAACTTTCGTATCGCTTATATCTAACTCCTTTAGGTTTATCATGTTTTCGATAAACGAAAGGGAAGAAACCGGATTGTCTGCCACAAGCAGAACGGTCATAGCGGTATTTCCCTTCAAACTGGAGAGATCAGAAATATTATTTTTCATGATCGATAACCGATTCAATGAAACGTGCTTTAAGCATCGTATATCTTCTATTCCCTGATTATCCAACGCTAACGTCGTCAATTCAGTCAGATATTTTAAGTCTGAAAGCTCGGCAGGCGTCATCCGCCTTGCCGCATGATCAAATTCAAAAAAGTAAGTATCATGCCATGCCTGATGCTCTTCCCAGCTTGAAAAAATCTTATCACCACACAAAATCAGGGTGGTTACCTTCTTACAATCCCTCAAGTAAACAGGTGTATCGGGATCTAACCCCAACTCTTGCCGTACCGCCTCCTCGATCTGCGGATTGGCAAAAGATACCGGACAATTCCATTTTCGATACTGCCTCACCCCAAGAAAACATATACAGCCTGCAAATACAACAATAGCCGCACCACCGCACCATCGGGAAAGAAGGTTCCGGCAATAAAGCTTTTGTATAAGCCTTAATCTGGCAGAGAACGCATCCACAGATGAATACCTACGTTTCGGATCAAACTCCATACATTTACTGACCGTCCTTCGAAAGAAGTACGGAAGATGCTTCCACTCCTCTCCCGTTTTGACATAACTGCCTGTCAGCAGATAAAGAAAACAGATTCCTAATCCATAAATATCCGTCCGGCTGCTGGTTTGTCCAAATCCAAACTGCTCCGGAGCGGCGATTCCCTGACTTCCCATATATACGGTATCATGCATTCCTTCTTCCTTATATTCCCGGACCGTATCCATATCAATAAATTTATAAGTTCCGTCCTTTGCATATAAAATATTCTGCGGCTTGAGGTCCCGATGCACAAACCCATGCTGATGCAGAATCTTTACACAATTACAGATAGCAAGCATGATCTCGACCGCCTGCTTTTTCTCATAGGGGCCCTTCCGGTCTACCTGCTGTGCAAGGGTTTCCCCAGGGATATATTCCCGGAGCAGATAGGTTGTTTTGTCCTTTGTAAAACAGCAAACCGCTTTCGGAAGAAACTCTTCCTTCAATAAAGTTAGCGTTTCATACTCCTTCTGCAACAATGCCGCATATTCACCAGAATGGCACTTCAGAATATAACGGGTATTGTCCTTTATTTTTTTCAAAAGATAAACTCGTTTGACCGTAGTATATTTTAAACAGGAAAAAATGCGGTACTCACCGGATAATTCTATTGGCAGAGAATCTTCCTGATATACCGCATTAAGCTCTTTCTTTATACTTTTTTTCTTTTTCCCCGCTTTATCGTTCATAATAAATTTCTTTCCTCTATATGTTCCAGAAATTCATCTGTTTCTAACAAGGTCAGCCCATGGGACATACAGCATAGGATAGCAGCATCCCTTCTTACCTTCGGATACAGAATCCCCGTCTGGCCCAACGTGAGCAGATGTTGCATCTCATCAATGGAACAAGACATTGCTAATCCAAGTCGCAGCAAAACATCTCTGGAAGGGATCCGTTCACCACTGAACACCTGATAGACATAGCTTTTGCTCAGAAGCGACATTCGTACCACATCCGTAATCAACAATTCTTTTTCATCCAACAGCTCTTGTAAATATTCCGTCAATGTGATATTCTGCGGAAAATTACCCTCTACTATCATTTCTTCCAGTATCTGCGGAGAGGTTCTTACAAGCTTTAAAAGTGCATCCGTTTCATAAAATTTATCTTTTCCCATTTCAGCCCTCTTACATACTTTTCCATTTTATGTTTATCATTTTAACATAAAAGAGGCGGAAATGGTACGCTGTCAGCAGACCCCTTTTAACCTTTCCAGCTTATTTGCCTCTTACCACACCAAAGTAGTTGCCCCATAGGTCATACCGGCGCCAAATCCGGACAGCACAATCTTATCCCCCCGTTTTAACCGGCCGGATTTATTCATTTCATCCAGCAGTACCGGTATACTGGCAGAGGACATATTGCCAAACTGCGTCAGATTCATCGGGAATTTATCCTCCGGTTCATCTAACCGCTTAGCTATGGACTGAATGATCCTCGCATTTGCCTGATGCAGAATATAATAATCTACCTCTTTTTTATCCCAGCCGGTTTTTTCCAGAATCTGCTGAATGCTCTCCGGAACCTGACTGATTGCGAACCGAAATACATCCTGTCCACTCATTTCCAGATAATTTACCGCTGCCCCTCCACGGATTCCCGTTTTCCGAAACGGAGTATCCGGAGCAGTCTCCTGTCGGTAAAGTGCCATACCTTTTTGGCCATTTGCTCCCTGCATCATAGCAAGCACGCCAGTCTTCTCCTCTGCTACAAAAGCGGCGCCTGCACCGTCTCCGAATAAGATGCAGGTAGATCGATCCTCCCAGTTTAAGAGTTTCGTCAACACCTCTGCTCCAACGATCAAAGCATTTTTATACAACCCGCACTGAATATAAGCAGCGGCAGAATCTAACGCAAATAAGAACCCTGCACAGGCTGCATTGATGTCATAAGCCGCCGCCTGTTTCGCACCAAGAGCAGACTGAATCTCACAGGCCAGACAAGGAAAGGTATAATCCGGTGATACGGTAGCGGCCAAGATCAAATCCACCTCCTCCGGGGTTTTTCCGGCATCTTCCAGCGCCTGCATACAAGCCTTGACAGCCAGAGAGGTCGTCGTTTCCGTAGTTGCCGTATGCCTGCTCTGTATTCCAGTCCGTTCCTGTATCCAAGTGTCGGAGGTATCCAGAAAAGTTTCCAATTCCTGATTATTTACCACACGATCCGGAATTGCACTGCCTGTTCCTAAAATTCTTGTTGTCATTTCGTATTTCTCCTCTTTCTTTTCCTGTGTTTCTTTCTGTTTTTAACCGCAAGACCTAGCCTTTGTTTCTATTGAACACATTTTTTCTAACTCTGGTAAGTAGTTTACAAAACTACTTTGTCTTAACCTATAAAAGCAGCAAGCTCTGTAAGAGTTTGCTGCTTTTTCTTAATGATGTTTAAATTCGACTTCCGGCATCAGTTCTTCTTTCATGGTACACAAAACCCGGTCGAATGCTTCGATGTCCTCCCTGGAACATCGCTTTTTTACCCGTTCCAACACCGTATCCACATAAGATTGACTGATATTATAGTATTTATAATATTTATCCGTCACCCGCAGATGATATTCCCGTTTGTCCGTCTCGGACTGTACCTTTTCTATGTAGCCCTTCTGAATCAGACTGTTTACCCGATATGTAGCATTTGGTGAGGAAATATTTATAAAACTGGCAAATTCATTGATGGTTGGATTGTCCAATGCACCTATGATTTCCGCACAGAAGGCTTCCATTGTCGTAAGACTTAATTCACGATCCGGTGCCTGTGCGAACACATTTTGATAATACCGGATTTTAAATTTTTTATACACTTCCGAAAACGATTCCTCAATCATCGATGGTTCCTCTTTCCTATCTGTGTCTGTTCTTAGCGGACTACTCCTTTCCGATCACAAAGGATAATTCCGCCTGCGCCGCCACTTGATCGCCTACCTTTGCCACTGCTTTTCCAAATCCGATAGGGCCTCGCCGATCCATAATCTCACATTCCAGCGTCAGCACATCCCCCGGTGTTACCTGCTTCCGGAATCGTGCGTTCTTAATCCCCCCAAAGAAAGCAATCTTTCCTTTGTTTTCTTCCTCACAGAGAATGGCAACCGCACCCACCTGCGCCAAGGCTTCGATAATCAATACCCCCGGCATCACATGCTGCTGCGGAAAATGTCCGCAGAAAAACTGTTCATTTACTGACACGCATTTGATTCCTTTTGCCGACTTCCCCGGCTCGCATTCAACAATCCGGTCTACCAGTTGAAACGGAAACCGGTGGGGAAGGATTTCCTGAATCTGATTTGAATTCAATTCCATGCTTCCTACTCCTCCCATTTCTTAAATAACAGGCTTGCATTATGTCCGCCAAAACCTAATGAATTGGATAGTGCCATTTCCACCTGGCATTCCCGTCCTTGATTCGGTACAATATCCAGATCGCATTCCTCGTCCGGAACCTGATAATGGATAGTAGCGGGAATAAATCCGTCCCGCAATGCCAAAGTGGTGATCACGGCCTCAATGGCGCCGCTGGCTCCTAACAAATGTCCGGTCATGGATTTCGTTGAACTTACCATCAGTTTATAGGCATGATCGCCAAATGCCGCCTTGATCGCCTTTGTCTCTCCTGCATCATTTAAATGGGTAGATGTACCATGTGCATTGATATATCCTACCTGTTCCGGCTTCACGCCTGCATCCTTCATTGCCAATGTCATACAGGCAGTTCCTCCGGCTCCTGTGGGATCCGGTGCAGTAATATGATAGGCATCACAACTTGCACCATAACCAATTATCTCACCGTAAATCTTAGCGCCACGCTTTTTTGCGTGTTCCAGTTCCTCCAGTATCAGAATCGCCGCACCTTCCCCCATGACAAAGCCATTGCGTTCTTTATCAAAGGGAATTGATGCCCGGCTTACATCTTCCGTTGTATTTAAAGCTTTCATAGCGGTAAATCCGCCGACCCCCATATTACAGATACAGGCTTCCGCACCACCGCAAAGCATGACATCTGTATATCCATCACGAATGGAATGGAAGGATTCTCCAATCGCATTATTTCCGGACGCACAGGCCGTTACCACACAAGTACATACCCCTTTAAATCCGGTTTTGATTGCAATCTGTCCGGCCGCCATATTCGCAATTGACATGGGAATAAAGAAAGGTGAGATTTTCTCAAATCCCCGGTTCATTCCCCTCTCATGCTCACTCTCAATGGTTTTTAAGCCGCCGATACCGGCAGAAACAATCGTTCCGCAGCGAACCGGATCTTCCTGCTCCATGTTGATACCGCTGTCTGCAAAGGCTTCCTCTGCCGCAATCATGGCGAATTGGGTATACCGGTCCATGTGCTTTGCTTCCTTTTTGTCTAAAAAATTCTCCGGTTGATAGTCTTTTACTTCCCCGGCGATCTTTACTTGAAAATCCGTCGTGTCGATCTGGGTAATCCGGTCTATTCCGCATACACCTTTTTTTACGTTATCCCAAGTTTCCTGAATATTATGTCCCAGCGGGTTAATGGAACCCAATCCGGTGATTACAACTCTTCTTTTCATAGGCTGTCTCCTTGTTTATCATTTTCCTTTACATTACCATACCACCGTCTACATGAAGCACCTGTCCAGTAATATAAGACGCCTCGTCAGATACCAGAAAGGCAACTGCGTTTGCAACGTCATCCGGCTGCCCCAATCTGGAAAGAGGAATCTCTTTTGCCAACTGTTCTTTCACCTGCGCCGACAAAGCGTCCGTCATATCTGTAGTAATAAATCCCGGAGCCACTGCATTTACCGTCACATTTCGTGATCCAAGCTCCTTTGCCATGGATTTTGTCATACCGATCACACCCGCTTTACTTGCGGCATAATTGATCTGTCCTGCATTTCCTGTAACTCCTACCACGCTGCTGATGGTTACGATTCTTCCATACCGCTTTTTCATCATCAGCTTGGATGCTGCCCGCATACAATAAAATGCTCCTTTCAGGTTGGTATCAATGACTGCGTTAAAATCTTCGTCTGACATCCGCATCACCAGACCATCTCTGGTAATTCCAGCGTTATTTACCAAGATTTCAACTGTACCCGTTACCTTCAGTGCTTCCTCAAACAGAACTTCTACATCTTTTCCTACCGATACATCCGCCTGTACTGCCAAAGACTGAACGCCATATTCCCTGCACATAGATACCGTTTCCTCGGCGGCTTCCGCACCTTTGGTATAACAAGTTACCACGTTAGCCCCTTCCTTTGCCAGAGCAAGGCAGATTGCTCGCCCGATTCCCCGGCTTCCTCCGGTTACGATTGCTGTTTTATTTTCCAGTTTCATACTGACCTCCCATTTTACAAGCGTACAGCTTTGCTTATTTCAATTTTTCCAACAGGGCGTCCACATCCTCTGCCTTTTCTACACTATAGCAGACTATATCCGGACAGGTCTTTTTCACAAACTTGGAAAGTGCCGTTCCCGGTCCAATCTCCACAATGGTATCAATTCCCTGCTCCGCCATATACCGAATGGAGTCTTCTATATATATACTGCTTTGTACCTGCTTTTCCAAAAGCTCAGGAATGGTCTCGGTTTCTTTCTTTGCCCTGCCAAGCGTATTGAAAACCACAGGGAACCGCATATCGCCAAAGGATTCCTCAGCAAACCGTTCCTTTAACCGATCGCCGGCGGGTTTCATCAAAGACGTATGGAACGGGCCGCTGACATTCAACGGAAGGCATCTTCTGGCGCCTGCTTCCATCAATAATTCAACTGCACGCTCTACCGGTTCCTTATCACCGGAAATTACGATCTGGCCCGGACAATTATAGTTTGTAGGCTCTACTACATGAAAGGGCTGTCCGGCAAATTCTTCTTGCGCTTTGGCACAGCATTCCTGTACAGCCTTCCGTTCCATGTTAATAACAGCCATCATCTTACATTCCCGATCTACAACCGCCTCTGCCATTGCCTGTCCCCGAAATGCCACCAATGAAATCACCTGCTGCTCTTCAAACACGCCTGCCGCATATAAAGCAGAATATTCACCAAGACTTAATCCCGCTGCCATCTCCGGACGGATACCCTTCTGCTCCAAAACCTTTGTCACACCTACCGCAAACGCTACCATACAGGGCTGGGTATATTTTGTCGTGCTTAACCGCTCTACCGGACCGTTAAAGCAGCAATCCTTTACATCAAATCCCACGTCAGTATGATCCATAACCTCTCGAAATTCCGGATATTTGTCATAAAAATCCTTTCCCATACCGACAGTCTGACTTCCCTGTCCGGCATATAAAAACGCTAATTTCATTCCCGTTCCTCCCCGCTTCGTTACCTGACTACAGTTCTATGCTCTTAATCCGCTCCAGTTCCTTTTTAGCATCCGAATAAAGAGTCTCTAAAATCTCTGCCAACGGACGAATTTCCTTTAACTGTCCGCATACCTGACCGGCCATGACAGAACCGTTTTTCACATCTCCATCCAATACAGCCCGGCGCAGACCACCCAGTGTAAACTGTTCCAGTTCTTCCCGGCTTCCGCCCCGTTGTTCTACCTTTATGTACTCCCGTGCCATATCGTTTTTCAGGATACGTACCGGTGCATCTAAGGAACGTCCCGTTACAGTCGTACTGTTATCTCTTGCCTTTATCAAAGCCTGTTTATAGTTTTCATGAATAGGACACTCTTCACTGACTAACAAACTGGTTCCAATCTGGACACCGATCGCTCCCAATGCCATTGCCGCCATAAACTGTCTGCCATCCGCAATGCCGCCTGCGGCAATAACCGGAATCTTTACCTTATCAATCACCTGCGGAACCAGTGTCATGGTTGTCATATCCCCTACATGACCGCCGCTTTCTCCGCCCTCAGCGATAACAGCGTCCGCTCCCTGCTGCTCCACCTTTCTTGCCAGAGCGGTACTGGCAACTACCGGGATTACCATACTTCCTGCGTCCTTCCACATTCCCATGTATTTTCCCGGCGTTCCGGCACCTGTCGTAATGATCCGGATTTTTTCGTCTGCCAGAAGCTGTGCGATATTGTCAACATCCGGGTTCATCAGCATCAGATTTACGCCAAAGGGACGATCTGTCTGCTTTCGACAGGCCGCAATCTCCCGTTCCAGTGCTTCTGCATCCATACCGCCGGAAGCAATCAAGCCAAGTGCGCCTGCATTGGACACCTGAGCTGCAAAGGTTCCGGTTGCGATATTTGCCATACCACCCTGAATGATCGGGTATTTGATATTTAACATTTCATTTAACTTCATCATGCATTCTCCTTTTTCGCCGCCTCGATAATGCCGGCATCCATATAACGGAATTTGTCATACCGGTTCTTCGCCAAAGCATCCGGCATCATCTTTTTATATTTTGCCAGCTCCTGAACCAATATAGTATCGATTTCCCGATAAACCTTATTAGGGTTTTGATGAACGCCTCCAAGCGGCTCTTTTATGATCCCGTCTATCACATGATACTGCTTCAGATCCTGAGCGGTCAGCTTCATCAATTCACATGCCTCGGAGCTTCGGTTAGAATCCTTCCATAATATAGAAGCAAAGCCCTCCGGAGACAATACGGAATAAACCGCATTCTCCAACATATACACACTGTTTGCCACCCCGATAGCAAGAGCGCCTCCGCTGCTTCCTTCTCCGGTTACAATAGCAATGATGGGAACCTTTAAGGAACTCATTTCTGCCAGATTCTTCGCTATGGCATTTGCCTGTCCATGCTCCTCTGCTTCCAGTCCCGGATAAGCGCCGGGTGTATCAATAAAGGTAATAATAGGGCGGCCGAACTTTTCCGCCTGCTTCATCATACGAAGTGCTTTTCGGTATCCTTCCGGCTCCGGCATACCAAAGTTATATTCCATGTTTTCATTGATATTTCTACCCTTCCGGTGTCCAAGCACCGTAACCGGAATACCATGAAACAATGCGATCCCGCCATATATGCTTTTATCCTCTTTACTGAGGAAATCCCCTCTCTGAACAAAGAATTCATCGAATAATGCATTGATATAATCATCTACCTTCGGCCGGTTTTTATGGCGTGCCAGATATACCTTATCCGCCGGTGTCAGATTTTCACACTGATGCAGCAGTTTTTTCTTTTCGGATTTTAATTCCTTGATCCTTACATCTGCTGCATAATCATCTGTTTTCATTGATAACGCTTCGATCTCTTCTTCGATTTCCCGTATCCGTTCATCTATTTCCCGTATCACAATGACCACCTCTTTCTCTCATGGAGCTTTAAGAGCTGCCCCACTACCTTACGCATTTCAGAACGTGGCACGATTTGATCTACAAATCCGTGAGATTCCAGATATTCTGCACTTTGAAAGCCTTCCGGCAGCTTCTGCCCGATGGTTTGCTCGATCACTCTCGGTCCCGCAAACCCGATCAATGCCCCCGGCTCAGCCAGTGTAATATCTCCTAAGGTGGCGAAACTGGCGCTGACGCCTCCGGTAGTAGGATGGGTCAGGCAGACTATATACAAACCGCCATGCTCACTAAACCGCTGTACGGCGGCACTAGTCTTTGCCATCTGCATCAGGGAAAGGATCCCTTCCTGCATTCTGGCGCCTCCGCTGGCAGTAAACATAACTACCGGAAGCCGATTTTTATCCGCCACTTCAAATGCATGGGTTACCTTTTCTCCTACGGCGATTCCCATACTTCCCATTAGAAATTCACTGCCCATAACTGCGATCATTGCTTTCTGTCCGTATATCTCTCCCACTCCGATCAGGACACCTTCTTCCAGACCGGTCTTTTCCTGTAGCTTTAAGATTTTCTCCTCATAATCCGGGTAATCCAAAGGATTTACAAATGGCACCTTACATTTCAGTTTTCGGAAGGTTCCCGGATCCACCATGCTCCGCATACGCCGTGCTGCCGAAATCTTATTATGCGCTCCGCACTCCGGACATACGCAAAGATTCTTTTTCATGATACCGGATGGGATTTCCGCCTTACATGAGGTACAAGTAATCATTTGTACGCTCCCATCCTCCTGCTTTTCTGTCCGTTCCTTTATAACAACCGGTTCAAAATCATCGGTAAATTCGGATGTCTCTTTACCGGAATGTTTCAACACTGTGGCATACTTTGCTAATTCTGCCTTTGTCTTACCTAATAAACCCATTTCTCTCACTCCAATTCTGCGATAGCTGTAAAAGAAACAGGCATACACAAATCAACCTGCTATGTACCGATTCATATATACCTGTTTTCTTCAGCTAATGGACGTCTCTTACTCCTGATGAGCAGTAACGTAATCTACTAAATCCTTAACGGTCTTCATGTTTGGAAGATCTTCATCTGCAATTGCTACGCCGGTAGCCTCTTCGATTGCCATTCCCAATTCCACTGCGTCCAGAGAATCTGCACCGAGGTCATCTGTTAAGGATGCCTCCAACGTAATCTTGCTCTCATCACAGCTTAACGTATCTGCAATAACCGCTTTAATTGTCTCGAACATAGTAGTATCTCCTTTTCTTATTTTCCTTTTTAGTTAAAAAATTTTAATATTTAACCAAATATTATTGTATCAATTATTCCCTGTTTGTCAACCGATTTATACCAGTTTTACAACATTTTAACAACATTTTTTTCGCCTTTTTCATTTGGTTGCATACTGTTTACAATTTGTTCAAAATATATCAATGATTTCTCTAAGTTCCCTCTTGACAATTTACATGGCACACTTTACCATAGAGAATAGTGATGTAGTTTTTGAAACTACATGAAAAATTATAATAAACCATCATTGCTAGACAAAAAAACAATTTATCCGATATTTTTTGATAGCATTTGAGAAAGGAAGAAATATATGGAACATTCCACATTACGTCGGGAAACCGGAATTGCCGGGAAATTCATTTCAACTGCAAAAGATGAAAACGGAATCCTGAGCCAAATCGAATTTCATGATGATGCTCACTTTAATTTTGCATATGATGTTGTTGATGTATTAGGGCGTACAAAGCCGGATAAGCTGGCAATGCTTCACATCGCAGGCGACGGAAAGGAACGCCGGATCACATTCCGGGATATGATGATCTATTCCAATAAGGCGGCTAATTATTTTCAGTATCTTGGCATTAAACGGGGCGACCGGGTGATGCTGGTGCTAAAACGACACTATCAGTTCTGGTTTGCAATCCTGGCTCTGCACAAGATCGGTGCCATTGCGATTCCGGCAACGAATCTTCTGGTGAAGAAGGATTTTGAATACCGGTTTAAGGCAGGTAAGATTGACGCCGTGCTTTGTACCGCAGACGGTAAGGTAGCAAATGAGGTAGAACGGGCTTCCAGGACCTATGACGGTCTGAAGGCTAAGATCATGGTTGGAAATACTACATTAAAAGGCTGGCATAACTTTAACCGGGATCTTCGTTTCTTTTCGACTGATTTCAAAAAGCCCAAAAATGCGGCGGGCGGAGAAGATCCTATGCTGATGTTCTTTACCTCCGGCACGACCTCTTATCCTAAGATCGCAGTCCATAATTATAAATATGCACTGGGACATTATATCACTGCAAAATACTGGCAGCAGGTAGATCCGGAAGGAATTCATTTTACGATCAGTGATACCGGCTGGGGCAAAGCCTTATGGGGAAAGCTCTACGGTCAGTGGTTGTGCGAAGCGGCTGTATTCACCTATGATTTTGAAGAATTTTACGCCAGTGAAATCTTAAAAATGATTCAAAAATACAAAATAACCACCTTTTGCGCCCCTCCTACCGTTTACCGTGTCATGGTGCATATGAAGCTGGAGCATTATGACCTGTCTTCTCTGCAAACAGTCACCACTGCCGGAGAAGCATTAAATCCGGAAATATACGAGAAATTCTATCAGGCAACCGGTTTCCGTATCATGGAAGGCTTCGGGCAAACCGAAACCACATTAACCATTGGGAATCTGGCAGGCATGGAGCCAAAGCCCGGATCAATGGGAAAACCCAGTCCCCAGTATACGGTTCGTCTGATGCGTCCGGACGAAACCTTCTGCGAAACAGGGGAAACGGGGGAAATTGTGATCCGTGTAAAGGATCGGATACCGGAAGGGCTGTTTCTTGGCTATTATCTGGACGATAAACGAACGGAATCTGTGTGCTATAATGGTTATTATCATACCGGAGATACCGCTTACATGGATAAAGACGGGTTTTTGTGGTATGTAGGCAGAGTGGATGATGTGATAAAATCAACCGGTTATCGTGTCGGACCTTTTGAAATTGAAAACGAAATCATGAAGCTTCCCTATGTACTTGAATGTGCTGTAACCTCTGTTCCAGATCCTATGCGTGGACAGGCAATCAAAGCAAGTGTTGTATTGACCGAGGATACTGCACCGGATGAAGCACTAAAAAAAGAAATGGTTCGCTTCTTTAAGGCAAACCTTGCCTCTTATAAACGTCCAAAGATCATAGAGTTTGTAAAAGAACTCCCGAAAACCGTCAGCGGAAAAATCCGGCGGGTAGAGATCAAGGAACGGGATTGGGCAAAATCCTCCGAATCTATTTAACACAAAACATACGCCCGGCTAATCAACTTGGTCGGGCGTTCTTTGCATAGTCCATTCACTGCTTACCCATAGAAAATAAGCGTTTAAATAATGAAGGAGAATTACATATGAGTGAAAAAATTGTAATTACAGGCATGGGAGCTGTAACTCCCATTGGAATCGGAACAGATGCCTATTGGAACGGTCTCACAACCGGAGCGCATGGCATAACCAACATCCGGCGGTTTGATGCATCGGCCCTTCCGGTTCAGATCGCTGCCGAGGTAAAGGGCTTTGCGCCAACAGACTTTATTCCCAGAAAGACTGCAAAGGAAATGGATCTTTTTATGCAATATGGCTATGTTGCAGCCGATGAGGCGATGAAAGACGCCAGACTAAACAGCGACGCTTCCACTCCTTCCGTATCACCGGAACGCATCGGCATAGTCGTAGGAACCGCATTCGCAGGCATTGCTACGATCGCCGATACCCAAAACGGTATCAGCACCGGTTTACATTCAAAGGTCAGCCCCCGATTCGTACCGAAAATCATCGGGAATATCGCTGCTGCCCAACTTGCTATCCTAAAGGGCCTCCGTGGTCCCAGTCTTACGGTCAGCACTGCCTGTTCCTCCGGAGCCGATGCCATATCTACCGGAATCATGCTGTTAAACAGTGGGGAAGCAGATGTCTTGCTATGTGTCGGCGCAGAAGCCGCCACTTCTCCTTTGACTATCCTGGGACTTGCTTCCGCCCATGCCCTTTCTACCCGAAATGATTCCCCGCAAACCGCCAGCCGGCCTTTTGATGCGAGCCGGGACGGATTTGTCATGGGAGAAGGGGGAGGCTGTATCGTCATTGAAACGGAACAGCATGCCAAGAAAAGAGGCGTTCCGATCCATGCTTCTATCATCGGCTGGGCAAACAGCACGGACGGGTATCATGTCACGTCTCCACATCCGGATGGTATCGGTGCCATATTCTGCATGCAGCGTTGTCTGGAAAAGGCAGGTATCCGGCCTGAGGATGTCGATTACATAAATGCACACGGTACTTCCACTCCAAAAGGAGACATCATAGAAACCCTTGCCATTCATAAGCTGTTTGGCGAGCATTCCGCCAACCTTTTAGTAAGCTCTACCAAAGGATCCACCGGTCATATGATGGGTGCCGGCGGAATCACAGAGGTCATTGCCTGTGTCAAGGCAATTCAAACCGGCATTTTGCCGCCCACCTTAAACTTGGAACAACCGGACCCGGAATGTAATCTGGATTATATTCCGAATCATGCCAGAATGCGAACAATAGAGGTTGCCATGTCCAATGCTTTTGGATTCGGCGGCCAAAATTCCAGTATCCTGTTACAACGTTATTCCGCATAAAAAAAGGAACCTATGCAGACAAATGCAGCATAGGTTCCTTTTTTTCATTCAACCGTAAATTCCTGTCCTTCGTATGTAATTTGAATCAGTTTGCTTTCATATTCCGGAAACCGTTCTATAAAGGATTCCACCACGCCATAATCTCCCCACATATGCATCGGCACTGTACACTTTGTATCCGTATATTCCAAAAACAAACGCATCCCATCAAACGCATGGCCTTCCAATCTTGGATCTAAGGGAACAAATGCAAGATCGATTGAATATTCTCTTAACTTTTCCAACTCCATACGATAGGTTCTTTCCATATTTTCATGGGTCTGCCTGCTTTCTCCCTCCCAGTACCAGAGATTCAAGTCACCGGCATGATACAAAATCCGGTTTTCGTATTCCAGCAAAAAGGCTACGCCTGCATCCGTTGACTTTAACGTCGTAACCGTTAATAACGTATGATTCCAAAGCGGAAGCATGGTTTTTGTATCTTTTCGTAAACTCTTTATATGCTCGCCCAGATTTATCCCCTTTGCCTCCTGCTCGGCAATCAACCGCTTAACAGGAATATCCTTTGCCAAAACATACTGTGTGCCGGGATATTGGGATAACAGCTGATAGATTTCCCGATTATAATGGTCTCTGTGACTGTGGCTGACAAATACGACCAACGGTTTTTCTTTTGGCAGTTCCGGAATTGCTCCCGTATAATAATCAAATAAAAAACAGGCATTTTTCATCTCTACCAGAAACCCGCTGTGTGCTAAATATGTAACCTTCATTCTTTTTTTCTCCTTACGGTATGCTGTCTGCAACACATAATGCTCCGTATCCGATCTGAGGATTCGGATACTCCATAAATCCCGGAAGAGGTCTGGCACCACGCCGCAGGTATGCCTTTACCTTCTCTCCATAAAGAAAAGGATCGTTACCCTGTAAGATTCCCCATTCCATCAATAAAGCCGCCCCACCCGTAACAAAGGGAGCTGCCATCGACGTTCCGCTTCTGGTGCTGTATCCGCCGCCCGGTGCTGAAGAAGTAATCGCAACTCCCGGTGCAGTTATATCCGGTTTTTGCACTCCGATCTCCCCTCCACGTCCGGAAAAAGCAGCATAACTGTCTGTCCGGGAATCGTATGCGCCTACCGTAATGGCTCTTTGCGCTGCTGATGGAATCGTCAGCGTCGTCAATACTCTCGGCTGTAAAAACTCTGTCCCAGCATTGGTCGCACCTGCCACCGGAAGCCAAAGCTGATAACTGCCGGTACGGATCACCTTCGGATATATAAACAGCGTCCAGATCCCTTCTTCAATATACTGCCGCACAGGTATCAATGCAATATAAATCTCCTGACTGATGCTGTATGGAGTCGGCTCCCCATATAAAACGGAGATACTGGTGATCCCTGCTGTCACTGTCTGTTTTACCTGTAATTCGCTTATCGGTCCTACCATGATTCCGGAGGGTGTGCGAAGTCCAATATCAAACTGGTCTCCATAGGATTTCCAGATCTGCAGATTCATACCGGCTTCATAAGGGGCTACCAGAAACTCAATTTCCCGTGGCATGCTTTGTCGGCTGCCAGTTTCCAGAAGGCCGCCGGTATGTCGTCCGGTATTTCCTTCATTACCGGAACCGACCACAATCACTGTTCTTCCCAGATTCGCTATATCATCCATGTACCGCTCTAAGAGACTGTTTCCTTCATGATCACCGTAATTATTTCCGAAGCTTAAATTTATCGCCAGCGGTCTCTGCTTTTCCAGACCATACCGCATGACCCAGTCAATCCCCTGCATCAGTTCCGACGTCCGGGGAAAGGAACGGGCAGAACCGGGTGCCAGTTTTACCACCAGCAGATCCGCCTCCGGTGCCACACCGATATACTGACCGCCCGATCCCCGCCCGTTTCCCGCCGCTATCCCTGCCACATGCGTTCCATGTCCGGATAAATCTACCTCCGGCACGATTTCCAGCCTTCGGGGAACACTGTCCGCTTCCAATGCCCGGTTAATATCCTCGGAAGTAAAGACCGTTCCTATATTATAGTTTGCCGGAGGATTCCCCGGTATCGACTGATCCCAAAGCTGTAAAATCCGGGTGCTTCCATCTGCATTCCTAAAATCGGGATGGGCATAATCGATTCCCTCTCCTGTCAAGTATCTGCGAACACTTTTTTGATTTTTTTCAAGTTTTTTTCCACTTTTATGTTCTAAATTGATACCTGCTGTTCAATCATTGCTTAAAAGTACAGGCCCTCATGTTAAATAACTGCAAAATCAAAAAACTTGGCTATGCCACACTTACCTGATTTTTCCAGAAAATTTCTATATGCTGTCCATCGTGGACCACGATTTTATCTATATAGCATTCTATCATTTCTTTTGATAGCTCTGCAAACCGGTTTCCGACACTTAAACTTTCCCTTTCACATACCATATTGTTATATACCGCTTCCATTTTCTGAACAATCTTATTCAGGTTCGCCAATTCATTCTCCATTGATTTTACCATTACCTGATCTGAATGAAATCTGTCAGTCTTTCCACTGACATAATTTTGATAAGCCTCGAAATTCTGCTGCTTTATCTTTTCTATTTGTGCTAACAATAGATTTTTCTTTTCTTTCTGTTCTTTTATTTCCCTATCTAATCTGTGCACTTCTTCCATATGAAGCTTTTCCATTTTTCCGTCTGCCCGCATTTTATCCTGCATCATAAAGAGGATACATTGTTCCAAAAACATTGCATTTACCCTGTCAACACAATTTTTCATTGCATTTGAATAACGCTGATTGCAGGTAAAATATGGATTAAGCCCTGTACGATAACACAGATTCTTTTTACAGCAGCCGCAAACCAGCTTTCCCGTAAGAGGATGCGTTATATTATGTTGAGGATTTCTTTTTAATCCACGTCCCTTTTGTACCTTATCAAATGTCTCCCTGTCAATAATCGGCTCATGGTGATTGTAACTGATCATCCATTCTTCACGAGGATTTAAGTGATTCTTTCCACCAACAAAATCTTTCGTGTATTTCTTCTGCACAATGTTACCGATGTATATCTCATTCCTTAATATCTGGCATATTGTGCTGCTATTCCATACGAACCGGTTTCCTTTGGGAATTTTGCTGGTTTTCCCTTTTTCAATTTTAAATTCAATGGGTGTCTTAACATGATTCTCATTAAAAAGTCTGGCTATCTCTACCGAAGTATATCCTTCCACAGTTAATGAGAAAATCTGTTTGACAATCTCTGCTTCATCCTCGACAATCAGCAATGCATGTCTGTCCTTTGGATCTTTTTCATACCCAAATGGACTGTTTCCACTTACATATTGTCCCTGTTCCTTCCGAATGGCAAGAGAAGAACGCACCTTCTCCGATAAATCTTTGCTGTAAAGGTCATAAACCAGATTCTTAAAGTTTATATCTATATCTGCAATACTTCCCTGATAATTATTACTGTCATAATTATCATTTATGGAAATGAAACGGACACCCATAAATGGAAATATCTGTTCCAGATAAAAACCGAGCTCAATATAATCTCTTGCAAATCTTGAAAAATCCTTTACAATGATGCAGTTAATCTCATTATTTCTTATACACTCAAGCATATCCTGCATACCCGGACGCTCAAAATTCGTTCCGGTATATCCATCATCACAGAACTCATGAAGATCATAATCCGTAAAATTATCTGCAGCATATCTTCGCAACAAAATTCGCTGCATTGCAATACTGTTGCTTTCTTCCCTGCATCTGTCATCTTCCTTGGATAACCGGATATATATGGCAACCTGATACCTGTTCATCTTAAATCCCCTCCTTCCCTGACATGATCTCACTTCTTTTGAAGGCAAAAATTACTTTTACACGATAATCCGGATAAACCTCTATTCTGCGAATCAATGTCCGGATCACTTCTGCTGTCAGCTCTGTCTTTTCATTTCCCTTTACCAAAGTCCGTAAAAAGTGATTTTTCTGAATCGCCTCATAATCTATCGTTCTAAGCTTTTCTGCAATGTCTGCACGTTTCTTTTCTAATGCAGCCCTATTTTTGCTATTATCTTCTTTCGCCTGTATAAAAGTTTCTTCATCTACTTCACCCATACGATACTTTAAATATTGTTCGCTTCCAAGTTTCGTGATATTTTCAATCTTTTTTTCAAGATCAAGCTGTTGCCTGTTCCATTCATCTTTTATCCGTTTTACTTCTCTGTTATTGCTTTCTACAAGCTCCTTGGGTCGCATTGCAGATAAAGAAAATTCCTGCCGGATTGCTGCCTTTACAATATCAGTAAGGGATTTCAAGGTTATGCTTTTCGTGACACACTTATCCCCATCAATGCGGTCAGCCTTTGGGCAATTATAGCTGTAGGTTCTCACCCTGTCATTAGAACTGAATTGTTTTATAGCAGTTATTCTTCTCATTTTAGATCCACAGTCGCCACAATAAAGAACATCTGCAAATATATCTTCATCCAACGGAACTTTTTTGGAATATCCGTTTTTATTGCAATATACAGATGATTTTTCAAATTTCCCGGCTGCTTCAAAGAACACATCCTCGCTGATGATTGCCTCATGGGTATGTTCTTTTACAGACCAGTCCCCGGAATCAATATCATGTCTGTTACGCATCCTATAGTCTTTTCCGCAGGTCCGTCCCTGAACGAGACAGCCCATGTAGACCGGATTTGTCAGGATTAGTTTAACTGTCCCCTTCGACCATTGTGTCAGTTTATCTTTTTCCTGGTAGTAAATATTCCCTGTTTTATGATACTCTGTAGGTCTTACAATTTTCTTATCGTAGAGCCATTGGATAATCTCTTTCATGTTCTTACCGGAAAGAAACAGTTCATATATCTTTTTTACAATATCCGAGGTTGTTTCCTCAATGATAAGACACTTTTTATTGCGAATCCACTCTGCCCTGTATCCGTACGGAGGTACACCGCCTGTATAACTGCCTTGCTCCCACTTCTCCTTTCTACTGGACTTAACCTTTATGGTAATATCCTTTGCATACATTTCATTTACAAGGTTTTTCAGATTTACACCCCAAGACTCATTCTGACCGGATATATTCATACTGTCAAAATGATCCGTAACAGCAATGAAACGAACACCCATAAATGGAAATATCTTCTCAATATAGTTTCCGGTTTCAATATGATTTCTGCCAAACCGGGACAAATCCTTTACAATAATACAGTCAATCCTTCGCATCCGCACATCTCGCATCATGCGTTCAAAGCCTTCTCTTTTAAAATTGGTTCCCGTTTTTCCCATATCTGTATAGCAATCGAATATCGTCATATCATTCTGTCGCTTGATAAATGTTTTTACAATCTCTATCTGTGTTTCAATGGATTCATTTTTTCGTTCGTCTCCCTCCACAGAAAGTCTTGCATAAATACCAACTGAATAATTTTTTTTCGGCATATTTGCTGCCACACCGGCAGTTGCCTGCTTTTTAGAGGTTCTTGCCATTTATACCGCCTCTCCTCTAAGCTGTTTATTTGTCTTGACATAATCCGCAAGCATAATCACTTTGGAAAACAACTCCTTATATCTCATTTCCAAATATACACGCTTATCCTCATACACAAGAATACGTTTTACGAAAGTAACAAGTGTAATCCTGTCAAGCTCTGTGATCTGCATTACCGTTTTCATCCGTTCCAGATTCATTCCTGCCGTAACTCCAGACTGAAAGAGCTTCTTTATCGTTTCTTCCTGATGACTGACTGCCTGCTTAAGCTCCTGATAACGCTTCTCATAAATTTCTCTAAAATTCTTAAAATCCTCCTCTGTAATGATTTTCTTCTTTAAGTCCTCATATAAGCCCGCCCTGAGCGTCAGATACTTATCCTGCTCACTATGCAGTCTTTCGATTTCCTTATCGAAAGCCACTACTTCCTCAAAGTTAATTTCCATCTGCTCAATCGATCTTATTACCCTGCTTTTATCAAGAAACAATGATACCTGCTGTCTCAGACCTGACAACACAAGATTATTCAGATCATCCTCAGAAATCGTATGTCTGGTACACGTTCCGCCCTTATTTTTTGTGGAACAGATAAAAAAGACCGTTTCCTTACCCTTGTATCGGTTTACCCTGCGTATCATTGGTTCCATGCAGTCACCACAAAACAACAATCCTGCATAGATGTGTGCCTTTTTCTCTCCACTTCCTGCACGGGTATCTATCTTTAGCAAATCCTGCACAATCGCATAATCTTCCTTTGAAACAATCGCTTCGTGTGCATCCTGTACTCTCGTCCATTCTTCCTCCGGCTTTCTGACTGATTTCTTTACTTTATAATTCACTTTTTCTTCTTTGCCCTGCACTAATGTTCCGGTATAATTCTCATTTGTCAGAATCCTCTTTACCGCAACTGCTGACCATTTTGCTTTTACTCCAGTCACAAAACCAGTCTGAAATTTCTCCCCCTGTATCTTTTTATATTCCATTGGGGAAAGAATCCCAAGTCCATCCAGCAATTTGGCAATGGCAAGGTTACTGTAGCCTTCCATCTTCCATGCAAATATCTTCCGTACAATGTCCGCAGCATAATCATCCGGCACAAGCAGATTTCGGTTATCATCACTTTTCTTATATCCGTAAGCAGCAAATGCACCAACAAAGTCCCCATTTTCCCTTTTGACTTTCAGATGGCTTCTTACTTTTCCGGATATGTCTCTGGAATAAGAATCATTGACAAAATTCTTTACCGGAACTACCAATGATGTCTCATTGTAATCTGCTGTCAAAGAATCAAAGTGGTCTGTTAATGCAATAAAACGTACAGAAAAAGCCGGAAAGGTCTTTTGAATTAACCGCCCGGCTTCAATATAATCTCGTCCTAATCTGGATAAATCTTTTACAATTACACAGTCTACATTACCAGCTTCTATATCCTGCATCATCCGCTTAAATTCCGGTCTGTCAAAGTTAGCACCTGAAAAACCGTCATCTACATATATATCGTAGATTTCCATGTTCTCCTGCTTTCTGATATATGAGCGGATCATGTCTCTTTGTGAGCTGATACTGTTGCTTTCTGTTTTGTTGCCATCAATATCCTCATCATCACGACTCAAACGGAGATAAATGGCTACATTATAAAACTCTTTTGCTTTCATCTGCGTTCCTCCTGATTTAACAACTATTTATTCCGCGAATATTGTTAGCAAAACCCGTCCTACGGGGTAATGTAACCTAAAATCAGGATTCCCACTGAAATAATTCTGCTTTTAGGCTAACATAATTTCTTTGTCTGTAAAGAACTTTCAAATTTTATCAGACCATAATCTGCGTTTTCCTTTTTGTCAGCAAAATCATTCGGTCATCAATTAAATCGTCTGTTTCGTCCATAAAGCCAATCTGCAAAATATATTCTCCCACATTGAGAGCATATGGATTACCTGTCTGTTCCATGAACGATTTAATACGGCTTTCTACGCACTTCTCCGTATCAATCACAATATCCTCTGCATCAGCAAGTTCTTCTCTCTTTAAATCCATAATATTCATGGACTGCATACGTTTTAATTCTTCAATTGATAAATTCATGGCAAATCCTTTACACCTGCTCTTTCCTATTTTATTCTTCCAATAGATTGTCCTATAACGTGATCTCCTGTTTTTCTCCATTTAATCTTTGAAATAAAAGACATATCCAGTCCTTATGCCGGACAAGAATCAGGTGTATGCATGTCCTATTCAATTGTAAGATGTAAAACTTTTTCAAGCCTGATATAATCATAGAATAAGTATTCGAATTCTTTTACGTCATAATTTGACATAAAAAAATCTAATACACCATCTTGATGTATCAGACAATATATTTTTTTCTTGGTTTGATAAAATCACTTTCTTAACAATGCTCTTTTTCTCATTCTCTCCTTCCAACACCTTCCTCTTTTTCCAAAATGTTCTGCAATATAATTTCTGCGTTTTGCTGTTTCCATATGTTGTTGCGATACTCTTCGATTATATTTCCTATATTTTAATTCTTCTATCCTATCTCCCCATTGTTTTTGTGTCATTTTGCATTGAACAAAAGCTCCTTTTATTACTTGCTGCTCTTGCTTTATTGCATTTCCTAATAAATGAGATGTATAATGTAATCCTATATAAAAAGAAAAATCTTTATTAAACTACTACTATTCCAATACATTTTTATTTTATTTTCAATATTGTTCGCTTTATTATATACTTCAATCATTGCATTATAACTAGCCTGATTAAGTTCCCCGTCACATTCACTCCTTAATGAATTTTCCCCATTTTCAATTCGCTGCAATTGTCTCTCATTTGTATAATCCAGATATTCCGACAGCTTGCTTTGCATTAAATTTCTACTCTTTCTTAATTTTTTTATTCTGGAGCCAACAGCTGCTTTATCACAATACTGCACTTCTTTTCCTCTTTCTCGGAAAAGTACTGTACCAAAACATTCCGTTTTGTATATTTTTTTTCATTCTTTGGATTCTCCTCATAATTCTTTTACTCTAAAGAAAAGAATCAGAGGGTGGTGCTCTGATATATAGCAAAAGAAAATACTGTCTGTTAAAGCATTCTTCCACATTTAGTACTTTCTTTCTTATACATACTATTTCACAATTTGCAAATTAGCTGGACGTTCCTGTACCTTTCCTGAATGCATATTTATGTATGCCGTTCCTTTAATCCAGTTAATAACTTTTTTCTTAACACTTCCTTTTCTAAAATGTATGTCTCCATTTATATTGAAATAACCTGTTATTACTTCTCCTTCAAACTATCGCCAAAGCCCTTAATAATAGGTTCCATAAAATAGTCCATAATAGTACGTTTTCCAATCTTAATTTCCACAGTACCTGAAAGACCTGAAAAAACATTTATTGCTTCGTTCGAATTTTCAATGTCCAGTTTTACAAGATAAACGCTTCCCAACTGCTCACTCGTAAAAGAACTGGGGCTTATATATTTCACAACTCCCCGAACTGTTCCATATCTATTATATGGATAAGCTTCCAGTTTGATTTCTGCCTCCATACCGATTTCAATATCTGCGATATCCATGTTTTTTACGTAACATACCATTTCAACCGGTTCATCATCAGGTACTATTGTAATAAGCTGTTCTGTCGTAGAAACAGTTTCTCCAAGCGTATTGACGCCCACACTGTTCACATACCCGCTGACAGGTGCAGTTATGGTCTGATATTCCTTTGATAAGTTATATTTTTCCAGACTATTGTTAATTTCTTCAAGCTGATTCTCTATCTCTGAGAGTCGTGAATTAATTTGTGCACTATACTGTGCTTTTGCATCATTAAGCTGTAGTTCTATCTGTTCCATCGTATTATCATACTGCTGAATCGACAGTTTCTGTGATTCCTGTTGCCTTACCGTACCGCCTGACTGATATTCTTCAAGCTGCAACTGGGCAATCTGTCGGTTTAGTTCTGTGTTAGTTTTTTCCAATTCTAAATTATCCAGACTATTATGATAGCTTAAATCTGTATCCAGTATTGTTTGGAGGAATGGACGTATATCTTCTCCGTACACTGAAATATCGATCTCATCTGCACCTTTCTCTGATTGAATCTGTTCATATATACTCTGTTCTGCTTCCAAAGTCTGTTTTTGATAATTCAATTGATTTACATCAATATCAATGCTTTGTGTATCCAGTTCGATTAAAATATCTCCCTGATTTACATGTTGACCTTCTGCAACATAAATTTCTTTAACCGTCCCGCTTACATAAGCCTCTACAACATTAACACTTCCTGAAGGTTGTATACTGCCATTTGAAGTAATGACAACATCAATCTCCGAAAGGCAGGCCCATACAACTGCTGCTATTAAAAGACTAAATCCACTGAGAATAATTATTGTTCCCGCTTTATGCATAGGCCGCTCTATAATTTCAAGAAGAGATGGCATAAAATCATATTTTAGTTCCCTGTCATGCTTTTTACAATGTTTTAATATGTATTCCGTTAATTTATTATCCATCAACATTCCCCCCTTAGCTGTTGATTATACAGATGGCAGTATAATCCTTCCTGTCTCATCAGCTGTTCATGGGTGTCATATTCAACTAAGCTGCCTTTATCAATAACCATAATCTTCTGTGCGTCCTTCAGGGTGGAAAGTCTGTGTGCAATAATCAGTACAGTTCTTCCCTTACAGATTTCTTTCAGATTATTCTGTATAATACTTTCCGATTCATAATCAAGCGCCGATGTCGCTTCATCAAAAATCAAGATTCTGGGATTGGCAAGAATCGCTCTTGCAATAGCAACACGCTGTTTCTGTCCGCCGGATAATCCCATCCCCTTCTCTCCGATAACCGTATTATATCCGTTAGGCAATTCCAAAATAAAATCATGAGCACCGGCAATCTTGGCGCAATGAATGATCTGCTCCATACTTGCTGCCGGATAGTGGATTGAAATATTCTCTGCCACCGTTCCGTTAAACATAAAATTTTCCTGCAGTACCACGCCGATTTGTTTTCGGAGCATTGCCGGATTTACAAGGGAAATATCCATACCATCTATAGAGATTTTTCCACCTTCCGGTATGTACAGCCTTTGTATCAGTTTTGAAATCGTACTTTTGCCCGAACCGCTTCGTCCTACCACTCCGACTATTGTGCTTGGTTCTATCTCAAAACTCATGCCTTTTATAACCTCTCCACCCTGTGGATTGTATCTGAAGTGAACCTTATCGAACACAATTTTGCCATTGATTTTTGGCATTACTGCCTGATTTGCATTTAATATAGGTTCCGGTGCGGTATTAAAAATATCTCCAATACGTTTTACGGATAAGGATGCCTGCTGATACTCCTGCCAGAGCTGCACAAGTCTCAAGACCGGTCCGCTTACCCTTCCGGAAAGCATCCGAAAGGCAACAAGCTGTCCAACAGAAAAATTACCATCCATAACCGCTTTTGCTCCAAAGAACAAAATAAGCAAGTCAAACACTTTCTGAATAAACTGTCCTGTAGTTCCTGCTGTTGCCGAAACCATAGATGTTCTATAACTTGCCTTTACATAATCAGACTGTAAATCTCCCCATTTCTTTTCAAACTTTGGTTCTAAAGCATAAGATTTCACAGTTTGTACACCTGTAATGGACTCTACAAGAAAAGACTGCGTATTAGCACCCGTTTCAAATTTTTCATCCAGTCTTTTTTTGAATAATGGAGTAACAATTGCCGACAGTATTGCGTAAACAGGAATTGAACCGATGACGATTACTGTCAGCATTTTGTTGTAGCAGAAAAGAACTACGATATAAACAATGATAAATACCAGATCAATCATGGAAGAAAGCGGCGTCCCGGTCAAGAAATTCCGAATGCTGTCAAGCTCCCTTACCCTCGCCACTGTTTCTCCCACCCGCCTTGACTCAAAATATTTTAATGGTAAAGCAAAGAGATGTTTAAATAACTTATAACTTAGCATAACATCAATTCTGTTTGTGGTATGAGTAAATACATAGTTTTTAGAAAGCCCAAGTATCAACTCATAAATGTATACTATAGAGATACCAATCACAATTACATTCAAAGTAGATATGCTCTTATGAACCAGTACCTTATCTACAACCACCTGCGTCATAACCGGAGTTAATATTCCCAGTATCTGAATGATAAAAACTGCTAACAGAACCTGAATAAATTCCTTTTTAAATTTTAAAATTGTTGGAATAAACCATTTAAAACTGAATACTGCCTCTCTGTCCACAACTCCTTTCTTTGTGATAAGGATTGATGTTCCATCCCAGATTTGAGCAAGTTCCGCCTTTGACAATATTTCCGGTTGAATTTTATCCGTAAACAAAACCATGAAATCTTCTTCTTGTGATTTTGCAATAATAAAGAATTCATTATTTTTATTCTTTGCTATAATAGGAGCTTTTACATCTCCTAATGTATTAATTTTTAGGCGGCAGAGCTTCGCTCTCATTTTCAAAGCCTTTGCGGATTGAATAATTTCAATCTCTCCGGCTTTCTGCCCCGCATCAAGAACAGCCAGATTGTCAGCCTGTTCTTTCGTTATTGGAATTCCATGGAATTTCATTACTATCATAAAACAGGCTAGTCCACTATCCTGTGCTTCTTCCATTATTTTTCTCCCTTGTAAATAATCAGTGCAGCAGCATTTAAGCTGCTGCACCCTAAAATCTGTTCCTTTATTGAACTTGTGTATCAACTAACATCTGTCCTGCAAAAACACTTTCCTCTTCCGTCTTCGTCAGATCCATCGTATCGGAAATATTATCTTCCGCCCCGAATACTGCCATATTCTCCGTCAGTACCATGACCTGTATGTCTGTCTGTTCCGTGATTTCATCGCTTTCTTCCCGAATGCTCACACTGCCGGATACATCAAACAGCTGCCCGGTTCCGGCATCTGCAACAGCCTCCGGTGTCATGCCCTCATTCTCATAAAGTGCTATCAGTATTTCAGCAATACTTTGTGTTGCCTCATCTTCCGGAACGATTTTCGTAAATTCCCCGGTCTGAGTATTCACTGTGCCGGTTACACCGTCTTCAAATGTAAAGGTATAATTATCGGACTGGAATCCCTTGATTGTAAGAGTATCCGTTTCTCCTGTTATGCCTGCTGTGAGATCGCCATTTTCCAGTTTATTAAATGTAACCCTGTCCGAATTTACCCCTTTAAACACAATTTGATTCATGCCTTCCCTGTCTTCAATGGTATCTGCTCCATCGCCCTTTCCAAAGAGATAGGTATCGTCTCCTGCTCCACCTGCAAGCACATCATCTCCGGTTCCACCGGTAAGATGGTCATTTCCACCATCTCCAAACAATGTAACTCCTTCATCGCTCCATGCTGTCATCCAGTCGTCATATTCCGTTGCATGAACCTGATGGATTGGATTTTCTGCATCCTCATAGGTATATCGTGTTCCATCTGCAAAGCTTACATGGAATTTTCTGTTTTCTTCTGATGTAAAATATCCCTGGATCACAAGCTTGTCCTCTGTATCCTCAAAGGTAATGGTAAGGTCATTCCAGTTGGTACGGTAAGCAGTCAGTTTATCCGCACGAAGTCCGCTTCCGAACTGAATGGTATTGATGCCTTCCCTGTCACTGATCGTATCCGTTCCATAGCCCATGTTGAAAATATAGGTATCATTTCCGGCTCCTCCATAGAGGAAATCGTTCCCTTCCCCACCGTCCAGAACGTCATTGCCGCCATTACCGTGAAGCTGGTCTTCTCCGTTTCCGCCATATAAACGGTCTGCTCCGTTTCCGCCATTCAGGTTATCATTTCCATCCTCTCCCATAAGCGTTACGCCTTTGTCATCCATGGCAAGGATATAATCACTGCCTTCCGTTCCGTATACGGTCCTTAACGGGCTGTTTCCTGCGGTTGCATGGACTTTTCCGCCTCCGTTAAAGGTCAGGTAGAAATTCCGGTTTGCCTCCGACGTAAAGAAGCCTTCAATGACCAGCTTGTCTTCCGAACCTTCAAACTCAATGGTCATATCATTCCAATTGGTGCGACTAGCCTTAATCTGTGACTGGCTGTACCCATATATTTCAATGATATTTACTCCTTCCCCGTCTCCGATGGTATCAGTTCCATATCCTTTCTTAAAAATGTATGTATCATTTCCGGCTCCTCCATAGAGGAAGTCACTGCCTTCCCCACCGTCCAGAACATCACTGCCGCCATTTCCCGTGATCCTGTCATCGCCTTTACCGCCATACAGATAGTCATTTCCATCACTTCCCACAAGCTGATCACTGCCATCCTGCCCGATCTTGGTAATCCCATCCTGATAAATGGAAGTCATATATTCACTTCCGTCTGTTCCGTAAATGGTCTTGAGCGGACTGCCCTCAGCTGCCGCCTCTGTTACAGTTCCGTCTGCAAACACGAGGGTAAAGTTTCTGGCATCTTCATTGATACAGTAATTCTTAATCGTCAGGGTGTCCTCATATCCTTCAAAGGTAATCAGCAGGTCATTCCAGTTGGAACGGTATGCTTTGATCCCTTCTGCTGTAAAACCGTCTCCGAAGATAATGGTATTGTTCCCTTCACTGTCCATGATGGAATCTTTTCCGCTTCCCGGCCGGAAGAAATAAATGTCATTTCCGCTGCCACCGTCCATGAAGTCATCCCCGGCTCCACCATCGATATAGTCATTCCCGACTCCGCCATTGATATAGTCGTTCCCGGCTCCGCCGCTGATGTAATCATTGCCTTCTTCTCCAAAAATGGCGTCATTTCCGGAGTCTCCAAAGATCATGTCCTTTCCGTTTCCTGCAAGGATCCGGTCTCCTTCCCCGTCCGCAAAGATAAATTCATTCCCTTCACTTCCAATCATGTAATCATAATAATCCGTTCCGGTAACAAAACTGCCCTTATCATCTGTGATCTGTTCCTTCAGGCTGAATGTCTCTTCTCCAATCTGGATGCGATAACTGTCCGGATTCTGGCTGAAGCCGTTTATGATGAGTTTGTCTCCGGTATCCTCTGCCGTGATGACAACATCTTCTCCGGCTTGTACAATCGTAAGCTCAGATAGGGTAAAATCATGGATTTTGATTGTTGAAATTCCGCCCTCGTCGCTGATAATATCCGTTCCGCAATTCCTGCCGAATATATAGATATCATCTCCGGTTCCACCGTAAAGGAGATCATCGCCTTCTCCGCCATCCAGTACGTCGTTACCGTCCCCGCCATATACAATGTCATTGCCGGTTCCGGCAGAAATGGTATCACTACCCTGATTGCCGTAGATAATGTCGTTTCCATCGCTGCCTTGGATTGTGTCGTCCCCGTCAAAGCCAAACATAAGAGAATCTTCCACAACTGCTTTCAGCACATCTTCCCCGCTGTCCCCGTAGATATACCGGAACGGGCTTTCCTTGTCCGTAACATGCATCTTAATGCCGCCGTCAAACTCAAGGTCATAATCACTGTATTTCTCGTCCTTGCAGAAATCTTTGATCACAAGGGTCTCGTCCGTTCCCTTAATCCGGATGGTTACATCCGACTCTCCGGTTCCATTGACAAGGATGTCTGTCGGTTTCAGGCCTTTGAAGCGGAGAGTGTTGTGTCCGCCTTCATCCATGATGATGTCGTGACCATATCCCTTAGAAAATACAAATGTATCATCTCCTTCACTGTCCTTAAGAATGTCGTCCCCGGCTCCTCCGTCTAAAACATCATTACCGGAATCTCCGTAAAGGATGTCATTGCCGGAGCCTCCAGAAATTGCGTCGTTACCATCGCCGCCAACAAGCAGGTCATTTCCATTGCCCCCGGAAATGCCATCATCGCCTCCGTTGCCATAGATTACATCTGATACACTGGTTCCCGTTAAAACATTACTATTCTCATCCCCTCTGATTGCTCCAAATACTGATTTATCCATAATATCAGCATATCTCTGATCCGTATCCGAAAAGTAGGTTCTGATTTTGTTAAAAATAGTATAATCATTTTGAATATTCGAGCAATAATAGCCAAGGTAAGAACAGATATCAGAAAATGTCTTCTCATCCATCATACCAAACTCCAACGATGTATGCAGATACGCATTAAACACTTCTACGTTAGGAATTATATTACCATTTTCGTCTACTGTTGCTTTCAGGTAATTAAAATGGTCTTTGACTGTACTTCCTATCATCGCAAAACAATACAATTCAACAACATCTTTGTAAACACTATTCAGTATGGGTGCAGCAGCAGAGTTTGGATCAGCTCCATTTATCCCCATAAAATCACTTCCAAGAAAGGCTTCAATAACAGCCAGATTTTTTGCATCAATATAACTACCTCTGCTTCCTTCTTCTATATCAGAAGTCTTACATAAAAAGTGAAGTATCTGTTCTACATATCCAGTGCGAATATCATTATCCGTTTCAACAGCAAATGCTTTTACCATACTTTCAAGTTCGCCTGTCTCATCCATCATAATTGCATTATGAAGAGAATTAACTACTCCAAAGCTTCTTACATTTGGCAATCCGTCTATTGTATCTGCTACACCAACAATAACAGTTTCAATTGCATCATACAGATCAGAAGATACCCACATTTCACCGATTTTTCCTTCAGTTCCATCCTCATATTCAAAAGTTGCAATATTTCCAATCAATGCCTCCGTATCGGTTTGTTGATTCACAGCTTCATAATCAAGATGAATAGCCTTAATGTTCATTTCTTTTAAGGTTTTTAATTCACCACCAGAAGATTTTCCATCTCCGTCTGCATCTACCCATAATTTTAGTTGATGAAAGATTTCATCCTCCTCATCAATGACCCCGTCTTTGTTGGTATCATACTGCGCTAATGCCTCAAATCCATTTTTAGCCCTTGAGCCATCTGGCAACAAATGAAAATCTCCAAATACTTCACTTCCATCATCAATAATTCCATTATGATTTTTATCAAGTGCAAGAATGGCATCCTGCTTGGTCCAATTGATACGTTCTGCAAAACCATTGCAATTCAAATCAAAATATGCACCAAATTTTTTCTTTTCAATTTGGAAACCAGCATCACCAATATCTAAGATAAGGGGATCAACTCGTGTTTTTTCTGCACCATTGGTTTCTTTTTCTACCTCTTCCAGATGTTCCTTAGCAATGGCATCTAAATCCGTAAAAGGCTCTCCCGTTACTTCCTCTATTTTAGAGATAATTGTCGATTCCCAAGTTGAAATTTTATTTAAATACTCATTTGCTTCTTGTATACTATTATTTATAGTTGTAGTATCATAGCCCAAAACATTCATTGCCTTCACTGCACTCTCGGCAAATCTAATACTTTGTTGCAAGTTACTAACTTCACTTTTCGTTCCAGCAATACAAGCACTATTTGCATTCAAAGATGATGCATCACACTCATCATCATTTAAAACATCTTCTATCAATGCATCATACATTTCTAGCTGATTTATTCTGGTCTGTACTACATTTAATCCAAAATCCAAACAGTTTGCTGCACACGAAAATAAAGTAGAAAATTCTTTGGTATATTCTGAAAAGCTTAAAAGCTTATCACAAATTTTAAACATTTCAGACATAATATGACCTCTAATTTCTCCCTTCCTATTTGTTGTAAGAGTTTCATTCTGAAGCTTAATCACATTTTGAGCAATAGAATCAACACTTTTAGCAATAACTACAATCTTTGATGCGATATCAACACCTTTATATGTAGCAACAAGCCCCTCATACTGCGATACCTCACATGCCATACTGGCTAGGGCCTTTATACCATCCAACCCACATTTTTTCAGCATTGTATTCTCAAATTCTATAATATTATCTAATTGTTCCCTTGTATACGGATCTTCTAAGTCTATTCCCGCCATTTTATTTTTCCTCCAGTTCTTCTATTCTACCCAGATCTACAAAAAATGAAATATCATCTATTTTTCCAGAAGTATCATCAAAGCTAATGATTATGTTATCAATATAAGAAGAATCTTCAAATTCTCCATCACAGTAAAGTATTTCTGTGGTGCTACTACGGTTTGGTTCCCCCCATATTTCCTCGATTTGTTCTCTGGTCATATCTTCCGTTATCCCGGATACTTCAAAAGCAAAGGGCTCATCCACACTCATTATACAAATATAATCCGTGTCATGTACCTTTCCATCCTTAGTGTAAACAAAAATAATTCCTGCCGTTTCCCCATCAATTAAATATGTACA
>CANPZL010000007.1 GCA_947589055.1 uncultured Lachnospiraceae bacterium
GCATCGTATACGTATATGACTTGATATTATTTCCTCCTACAGCTACACCCATAGCCCATAAAAAATACGTGTGATTTCCTATAGAACTGGAAAAGAGTGATGCTGCCTTAAAATTATATAATAACCCTCCATTATAGCTAAGCACTGTATTTTTTCCTTCCAACGTCCGACAGAATTCCTCTTGACTGTGAATCGGAGCTTCCGCCAGAAATTTTTCTAATCCCTTCACATCTTCACTTCTCTTAACATAACCATAAGAACCTCCGATCCGGATCAGATGCAAAAACATAAAATTAAGACATAGTTCTATACAACCGACCACCGCCAGTATCCTGGCCTCTTTCCCTTTCAGATAAGGCAAAAACAAAACTGCCACCATATAAGCTAAAAGTAGTATCACACTATAGGTATAGGTAAAGGTGTATTGGATCGTTTCTGCGAATGCCAGAGACAATAATGCTAAAATGATCCAGCCAAGTCCGATTCCCACCCCCCTGATCACTGTTGCATATCGGAATTCCGTCTGTTCCATAGCAACCCAGCCTTCATATGCCAGTATGATACAAAGCAGGGTAAAAAACAATGCAAATCGATTGGGAAACCAGGTGGGATAATGCATGAGATGCATTAGATAATTTAAGCTATTTAAATTAAATGCAACGAGATAAAAAGCCACCAGAAGCAGCTTTTTCAACCGCACGCTCCGTTTGATCTTGGGGTTCAGGAAATAAAAGGTAGTAAGCAGCAGGGGCAGAAGGCCATAATAGAGATTTACCTCTCCATAGCTGTCACCAGCCGCCCCCCTGTCTATGATATAATTAAATGCAAATACATTTTTAATGATGTCAAAAAAGCTGGTAAACCATATGCCCTCCACAACTGTACTGACGGTATATTCCTGTCCCATCATCTGGGAAGCGATCGGGATCAGGAATACAGCGGATAACAGGATCGCTACAATAGAAATTCCTAATATCTTTAGCGATTTTTTGAAAAAGCAGCTCCAGCTTCCGAATTCCAGCGTAAGATAGTATAAAATTATAAAGATACAAAACAAGCCGGTAAAATAGTAATTAAACAAAAATGATAAAGCCAAGGTAATAAAATACAGCTTCCAGCCTTTATTTGCCACAAAGTTTTCCAGTCCGAGAATGATCAACGGAAACAGGACTGCACAAATCAAAAACGTCCAGTTATTCGTATTGGAGATCATGTACATACACAGGGAATAGGACATGGAGAATAACATATTGGCAATTCTATTCCTCGGCAGTGAATGCCCCGGACGATGGGTTAGGAAATAAAGCATCGTACAATTACAGGATATGATCGTGAATCCATAAATCAAAATATTCAGCATGGGCATGACCGGAACCGGAAACAACAGATAGAGTAAGGTTATCGGGTTAACCAGACCATATGCTATGATACTATAAAAATTGGTGCCAAAGCCTGCATTCCATGTATAGAGTAAAGAATCCCCTTCCATCAGCTTATGCTTTAATTCCACCAAAAAGGGCCAGCCCTGAAGCATAAAGTCTCCGCCAATCAACAAAGAGTTTCCAAAGGGCCAGCATCTTTTGATCATCAATACAACGATCATAGCCACAACGATCAATAAGCTGGAAACAATATAAACATAATATTTCCCCCAGAAGTGCCGCAGTCCGGACACTTCCGTTTTCTTTCCGTTCTGTCTCATTTCCTGTTTTTTGTTCTGCTCTCCCATTTTCTCCTCCAATCCTTACATACATGGCTTTTATATCTCAAAAATCGTTTCTATCATCTGGTTTCTTACGTCCTGCTCTGACTTTAGCTTTACCCGGATATACCGCTCCGTATGTCCGGTATAGAGTCCGTCTCCCAGCTTCTCTTCTACAAGCACTTGTACCGCTTTTCCCTGAAACTGCCGCTCATAGGCGGCCTTTTGTTCTGCGGTCAGGGCAAGCAGACAGTCGCTTCTTTTCGTTTTCTCCGCTTCCGATACCGGATCCGGCATCGTTTCGGCTTTCGTTCCTCTGCGTCTGGAATATTTGAATACATGAATCTCGTATAAGTTTAGCGCTTTCAGATTCCTGACGGTAGTTGAGAATTCTTCCTCCGTCTCTCCCGGAAATCCAACGATCACATCGGTTGTCAAAGCGGGACGGTCATAGGCACTTCGGAGCAGCTTACAGCTTTCCATATATTGTTCTATGGTATATTTCCGATTCATACGTTTCAGGGTAGCGTTACAGGCACTTTGGAGGGACAGATGAAAATGCGGACACACCTTTTTGTACTTTCTTAATTCCCCAACAAAATCCTCCGTTATGATCCGAGGTTCCAAAGAACCCAGTCGGATCCTGCAGATGCCTTCCACCTCCTGCAAGCTGCGAATCACGTCAAGAAGGGCAATTCCCTCCTCCATCTGAAAATCCTTACCGTATGAGCTTAGATGGATACCGGTCAGAACGATTTCCTTACATCCCTGTGCTGCCAGATTCTGTACTTCCTTGAATATATCCTCCGGCTGCCGGCTGCGGATTCTTCCCCGCACATAAGGAATAATGCAA
This sequence comes from uncultured Lachnospiraceae bacterium, assembly GCA_947589055.1. Lineage (GTDB taxonomy): Bacteria > Bacillota > Clostridia > Lachnospirales > Lachnospiraceae > CAG-632. The sequence continues at coordinate 2,556 of CANPZL010000007.1, forward strand.
TAGGAGCAAAACTGATTGCAGCCGTCCTGTATTTTGATATAGGCTCTGGTATGCTCGGAAGGATGGGTAATCTCCAAGTCTTCATAGTCAGTAACCGTATCCATCGGAAGCCAGAGAGCGTTACTTTGCTTATTATTTCTCCGCTCTTGAGCTTCTTCCGCCTGCCGCTGCTTTAAATATGCTTCCAGTATACTGACAATATTTTTCTTGCAGTTGTTGCCGATCACCAGATCCACCGCCAGATCCTTCAGGACCTCGTCCGGAACCGACTGTACATAGCATCCCACCGCCGCCACGATTCCTTCCGGGTTTTGTTTTTTCAACCGGTGAAGCATCTGTCTGGATTTACGCTCCGCCATATTCGTTACAGAACAGGTATTGACAATATAGATGTCGGCGGTTTCCTGTATATCTACCAGCACGCCGCCAGCCTGTTCTAATAATTCCCGCATTCCATCCGTTTCATACTGGTTTACCTTACAGCCAAGTGTCAGCGTAGCAATGCGTTTTTCTTTTAAGCGGGATTCCTGCTGTCTTTCTGACATCTTTTACCTCTCATTTTATTTGCGGCAAGGTTTTTCCTCATTACCACAGTTTTCTTACCTCTTCCGTTTCTATCGCCTGACGAAGCAACGCATCAATCTTATCTGCAAGCAACGCTTCCGATGCTTCAATATCTGCCAGCTTCGGTTTTGTTACCGGATGTTTTGCCACAAAGGTAGTACAGCAATCTTCATAGGGCAGAATGGACGTTTCGTAGGTCTTTATCTTTTCCGCCAGACTGACGATCTCCTGCTTGTCCATACCGATACAAGGCCGAAAGACCGGATAGGAACAAACCGCATTGGTAACCTGAAGACTGTATATAGTCTGACTTGCTACCTGTCCAATGCTTTCCCCTGTGATCAATGCCTGGCAATCATTTTTTTCTGCCAGATACTGTGCGATCCGCATCATATACCTCCGCATCAGTATTGTGATCTCATCCTCCGGACAGGTTTGATATATAGCCTCCTGAATCTCTGTAAAGTGGATAATATGCAGCGTGACCGCACCGGAATATCTGGCAACCAGTTTAGCCAGATCAATGACTTTTTGTTTTGCCTGCGGGCTGGTATGGGGCGGTGCATCAAAGTAAACCGCTTCCAGATGGACCCCCCGTTTTGATACCAGATAACCGGCAACCGGACTGTCAATCCCACCGGATAACAGCAGCATTCCTTTTCCGTTTGTTCCGACCGGAAGTCCGCCTGGTCCCGGCAGTCGAACGGAATACAGGTATATATTATCACGAAGCTCGATATGGATCATGACCTCCGGCTGATGGACATCGACCTTTAATTCCGGAAAGGCATCTAAAAGAATCGCGCCGGCTTCTACGTTTATTTCCATGGAATGCATGGGATATTCTTTGTTGATCCGCCGGCAGTTCACTTTGAATGTAAAATTCTTATCTAAATAGCTGTCGTCAACAAAGGTTATCAGCTCCTTTTCCAGTGTTTCCCACGGTTGGTTGGGAATCACGACCACCGGGCAAATGCCTACAATACCAAATACATGCTGTAAGGCTTCTACCGTTTCGTCATAGTCATAGTCCTCCATGCAATCTACGAAGATTCTTCCGTATTCTTTTCGCACCAGAAACTTCCCGTCTACCCGTTTTAAGGCTGAGCGGATGTTTTTGCATAAAATGTCCTCAAAGACATAACGGTTTTTTCCTTTTGTTCCGATTTCCGCATATTTGATTAAAAATGATTTATATTCCATAGCTTTCTCTTTCTACTTATCGTTTTGCAGTTATATTTCCTCTGTTATCATTTCTCAAGCTATCGTTTTACGAATTTCCTGCATTTTTCCAGTTCTTCTTCCAGTACCCGTACCGCATATTCCGCTTCCTCTATCGTGGAATCCACCGAAAAGCTAAAACGCAGGGTCGCTGACAATAATTCCTCCTCCAAGCCGATCGCCTTTAGGGTTCCGCTGACAGACGGATGGTTAGAGGAACAGGCGGAGCCTGAGGAACAGTATACTCCTTTTTGCTCCAAAGCATGGAGAAGCACCTCGCTTTTTTGAATTCCCCGAAAACTCAGACTGACTATATGGGGAGCCTCACCGGAATGATCCTCTACTCCTTCCAGCCGGACAGCCCGTTCTAGGAAGCGCTGCTTTACCTGCTCCATATGCGCAATTTTTTCCTTCTGATTTCTGTGTATTCTGGCCGCTGCCTGTCCAAGCCCGGCTATTCCCGGAACATTCTCCGTACCGGAACGCAGATCTCTTTGCTGGCCGCCGCCATAGAGGATCGGTGACAGCTTCACCTTATCCCGAATATATAGAAATCCGACGCCCTTAGGCGCATGTATCTTATGGCCGCTGACAGAAAGCAGATCAATCTCCCAGCGTTTGGGAAACAGTTTCATTTTTCCGTATGCCTGAATTGCGTCTACATGAAGCAGGATATTGGGATTGCAGCTATGCAAAAGCTTTCCGATCGCTTCCATCGGCTGAATGGCCCCTATCTCATTGTTTACGAGCATGATCGAAACCAGAATCGTATCCGGTCGGATCGCAGCCTTTAATTCCTCCAGATTGATGTGTCCGTATGCATCAACGGAAAGAAAGGTAACTTCAAACCCGAATTTTTCCAAAAACAACAACGGATTGTAAACGGACGGATGCTCAATCCGGGTAGAGATCAAATGTTTCCCCCGCCTGCTGTTTGCCAATGCGCCGCCAATAATCGCCATATTGTTTGATTCGGTTCCACCGGAAGTAAATATGATTTCCTTTGGTTCTACCTTCAGGGTCTTTGCTATGATCTCCTGCGCTGTTTTTACATATTGACCGGCGTCTACACCCTTTTGATGTCTGGAAGACGGATTCCCGTAATCGGTTTCCATTACCCGGTCTACGATTTCCCTAACCTCATCTGCCACCCGTGTCGTAGCGGCATTATCAAGATATGCTTCCATATCTAACTCCTTACAAACTTATCTGTCTTTTACTAACTGACCTGTACCGCCTCATATTACCCTATTTTTTCCGAAAAGAAAAGACTTATTATTCGCAATCCTGTTCAAGTGTAAACATCAATATCGACAAAACGGCAAGTCCGGCGGTTTCTGTCCTCAGAATTCTCCGCCCCAGCGTAATACACGAAGCGCCAATCGCACGGGCCGCCTCAATCTCTTCTTCGGCAAATCCGCCTTCCGGCCCGATAAAAATACCTAACGTATGTTTACCCGGAAGCTGTTGAACGATCGCTCTGGAATGCTGCATTCCCTTTGCTTTTTCATATGGGATCAGATTCATATCCATGGTTTCCGCATCTTTTAAGGCTTCTGAAAAATGCATGATCGGTCCTACCTTCGGGATTCGGCTGCGTTTTGACTGCTTTGCCGCACTGACTGCGATTGCCTGATAGCGTTCCAGCCGCTTTGCCGCTTTTCCGGGATCCAGCTTCACAATCGTGCGTTTTGTGATTACCGGAACGATCCGGTCTGCACCTAACTCCACAGCTTTCTGAATAATGAAATCCATCTTGTCTGATTTCGGGAGCCCCTGATATAATGTAATCTCGACCGGCAGCTCCGAGCTGCTGCCCAGCACATCTATAACCTTTGCAAGGACCTCTGTTTCTGTAAATTCCACGATCTCACAGACATATTCAAGATCATCGCCGCTGCATACTGTGATCTGCTCTCCGGTCTTTAACCGTAATACATTTTTTATGTGATTTCTATCCTCACCGGATAACCGGATCCACTCTCCCTTACAGGCGTCCGGCTCTGCAAAAAAACGATGCATATTTTCTGCCCTTCCTAGTTTTATGGTTTTTTTCGGGCAGTGAAACATACCCAATCCTTTAATACAGTCGTTTCCAAGATCTCAAATCCGGCTTCCGTAAGCGCAGTGCGTACTGCCTCTTCCTTCGTTTGAAGAATACCGGAAGAAATAAAGATACCGTCCGGCTTGAGATAAGCTCCTGCCTTTGCCGTTAACGGTATAATGATCTCTGCCAGGATATTTGCGACCAAAATATCATACTGTTTCAGACTTCCCGCCTTCTTTTGCATTTTTTCCGGGAAGGCGGCATCGTTGATGACATCTCCCTGCATAAAATCCACTTGAGTCTCCGGAATATGATTTCCTTTACAGTTCTCATAACTGGCCTGCACAGCAAGGGGATCAATATCTACGCCAAATACCCGTTCCGCTCCCAGCTTAGCGGCAATCACCGAAAGGATCCCGCTTCCGCAGCCTACATCAAACACCGTTTTCTTCCCAGGCAGATAGTTTTCGAGCTGTGCGATACACAGCTTTGTCGTCTCATGCGCTCCTGTTCCAAAGGCTGTCCCCGGATCAATCTCGATTAAAATATCCTCCGGCTGTCGTTTCACTTCCCTCTCTGGAATCCATGTAGGCTTAATCAAAATATGCCCGAAACGAAACGGTTGGAAAAACGCCTTCCAGTTATTGATCCAATCCTTATCCTCCGTTTCACTAAGCGTAATCTTAGCTGACCCTATATCTACAAACTGACGAAGCGCCTCTAATTCTTGTTTTATCTGTTCCACGAAACCATTACAGTCGGTTTTCTGCGTATCTGCATAACAGGATACATAAGCAACGCCGTCATCCTGCGGGAGTTCAGGCAGAATGTCGATAAACATTGCCTTTTTGTCTTCCTCGGATAACGGAATTTTATCCTCAACCTCAATACCCTCGACGCCTAATTCGCCGAGGGTATAGCTGATCATATCTACTGCTTTCGTGGTAGTTTCTATGGTTATCTTCTTCCATATCATTTTTTCTTACCGCCAAATCCTTTTTTCTTATGGTCACCGAAGCTGAATCCACCGGAATCGGTAGATCTTCTTGCAGTAGAGCCTGTAGCGGCATCGTATTGTTTCAGGATGTCTGTCTGTTCCGCCGTAAGTTTATCCGGCACCTGAACCACTAAGGTAACATAGTGATTTCCCCGGACATTTTTATTCCGCAGAGTCGGAACCCCTTTCCCTTTTAAGGTAATCCTGGTATCGGTCTGGGTTCCCGGACTGATTGTATAATCCATTACACCGTCAATAGTATTGATCTGGATCGTACCGCCTAAAGCCGCCTGTGTAAAGGTAATGGGTTCAGAAGAAAACAGATCATATTCCTGTCTCTGGAATTTGGGATGCTTATCTACCAGTACGGATACCAGCAGATCGCCACGTTCGCCGCCATTTGTACCCGGCTCTCCTTTGCCTCGGATCCGGATACTCTGTCCGTTATCAATACCAGCCGGAACTACCACCTGGATCTTTTTCCTGCTCTTTACATAACCGGTACCTGCACAATGGCTGCACTTATACCGGATAACCTTACCGCTCCCGGAGCATTCCGGACAAATCGTAGCACTACGTACAACACCAAACAACGACTGCTGGGTCGTGACCACCTGTCCCTTTCCGTTACATTTCGGACAGGTTTCCGGACTGTGTCCGGGCTGGGCTCCTGTACCGTGGCAGACTTCACATTCATCCTTTAACGGTAATTCCAGCTCCTTTTGCGTACCGAATACCGCTTCTTCAAATTTAACCCGCACTGTAGTCTTGATATTCTGTCCACGCATCGGACCGTTCGACTGCCTGCTGCTTCGTCCGCCTCCAAACATATCGCCGAAGATGTCGCCGAAGATGTCGCCCATATCGTTCATATCAAAGCCAAAACCGCCTTCAAAACCGCCAGGTCCGCCGCCCTGTTCAAACGCCGCATGGCCAAACTGATCATATCTGGCACGTTTTTCCGGATCACTCAGCACTTCATATGCTTCTGAGGCTTCCTTAAACTTTGCTTCTGCTTCTGCATCACCCGGATTCATATCCGGGTGATACTTCTTCGCTAATACACGATAAGCTTTTTTTAATTCTGCATCTGTTGCGTTCCTTTGAACGCCCAGAACCTGATAATAATCTCTCTTATCCGCCATTGCTCATCACCTTGTCATGTTTTATACTTCGGTATAATCGCCGTCTACAACCTCGCCGTCATCGGAATAATCCGGGCTTCCGGTTCCGGTTCCTGCATTGGCTCCCGGACCATTCTGCTCATAAAGCTTGGAGAACAGGGTCTGGGCACTGTTCATTAGTTTTTCTCTTCCTGCCTTGATTGCGTCCACATCCGAATCGGATAAGTTTTCTACATCCGTTTTTGCAAGCAGGTCTTTTAATGCCTGTAAATCTGCCTGAACCTGAGATTTATCCGAATCCGAAAGCTTATCGCCTACGTCCTCTAATGCCTTTTCTGTCTGGAATACCATAGAATCCGCATCATTTCTGGCTTCAATGCCTTCCTTCCGCTTCTTATCCTGTGCCTCATATTCTGCGGCCTCTTTTACTGCTTTTTCAATATCATCATCAGACATGGAAGTTCCGGATGTGATCGTTATATGCTGTTCGCTTCCGGTTCCCAAATCTTTTGCCGATACGTTTACAATACCGTTTGCATCAATATCAAAGGTAACCTCGATCTGCGGCACGCCACGTCTAGCCGGTGCGATACCATCCAGACGGAACCGTCCTAAGCTCTTATTATCCCTTGCAAACTGACGCTCACCCTGTACAACGTTAATATCAACTGCATCCTGATTATCCTGTGCGGTTGAGAAAATCTGGCTCTTTTTGGTCGGAATGGTGGTGTTCCGTTCGATCAGGTGCGTTGCAATACCGCCCATGGTCTCAATGGAAAGTGTCAACGGAGTAACATCCAGCAGGAGGATTTCACCGGCACCGGCGTCCCCTGCAAGCTTACCGCCCTGAATAGAAGCACCGATGGCGACACATTCGTCTGGATTGATTCCCTTAAACGGTTCTTTTCCTGTCAGCTTCTTTACCATCTCCTGTACTGCTATGATACGGGTAGATCCACCTACCAGCAATACCTTATCCAGATCTGCCGCTGTCAGGCCTGCATCCTTTAACGCAGTCTGTACCGGACCGGAGGTCTTATCTACCAAATGTGCGGTCAGTTCATCGAATTTCGCTCTGGTCAGATCCATATCAAAGTGTTTCGGTCCTTCCGCAGTCGCAGTGATAAACGGAAGATTGATATTTGTTGTAGTAGAAGCGGATAATTCCTTCTTTGCCTTCTCTGCTGCTTCCTTTAACCGCTGCATTGCCATCTTATCTCCGGATAAGTCAACGCCTTCCTTGTTCTTGAATTCGCTTAACATATAGTCGGTAATGACATTATCAAAGTCATCACCTCCCAGTCTGTTATCACCGGCAGTTGCCAGTACCTCAATAACACCGTCACCGATCTCGATGATAGATACATCAAAAGTACCGCCGCCTAAGTCATATACCATGATCTTCTGTTCTCTTTCATTATCCAGACCATAGGACAATGCTGCCGCAGTCGGCTCGTTAATGATCCGCTTTACGTCTAAGCCTGCGATCTTACCGGCATCTTTGGTTGCCTGTCTCTGGGAATCTGAGAAATATGCCGGAACCGTAATAACTGCCTCCGTTACTTTTTCACCCAGATAGCTTTCTGCATCTGCCTTCAGCTTCTGTAAGATCATTGCGGAAATCTCCTGTGGAGAATATTTTTTATCATCTATGCTGACCTTATAATCACTTCCCATATGCCGCTTAATGGAAGAAATCGTCTTATCCGCATTGGTAACCGCCTGCCGCTTTGCAGGCTCGCCAACTACACGTTCGCCGGTCTTTGTAAATGCTACGACTGACGGTGTCGTTCTTGCGCCTTCGGCATTCGTAATAACTACCGGCTTACCGCCTTCCATTACTGCCACACATGAATTCGTCGTTCCTAAGTCAATACCAATAATCTTTCCCATTTTTCATTACCTCCAACTTTAATTTGCAACTTTTACCATACTGTAACGAAGTACAGAATCTTTATACATATAACCCTTCTGCATCTCCTCGGCTACCACGTTTTCACCATATGCCTCGTCTTCTACGTGCATGACCGCATTATGCATATCCGGGTTAAATTCGGTTCCCTGAGCGTTCATTGGCTGTACACCGATCTCTTCCAGTGTCGTCATCATCTGCTTGTATATCTTATCCACACCTTGTTCAAAGGCCCGTTCCTTATCCTCCTCCGGTATGGTCAAAATGGCACGCTCAAAATTATCCACAATCGGCAGGAGCTTTTCCAGAACTGCCTTTGCACCCATATCATACATACGGGTCGCTTCCTTTGCTTCTCTGGTTCTTGCATTCTCGAATTCTGCCAACAGTCTTTTATATTTATCCTGATACTCCTCTAACTGTTCCCGAAGCTTTGTCTCCCGGACGGTTTCCCTGCCCGTTTCTTCCTGCTCGTCAGCTTCCGTCTGCTTTGGTTCTTTTTCTTCCCCTGCTTTTGGCTCCGGCGGAGTTCCTTCGTCCGTTTCCGTCCGTTTGGGTTCCTTTTCCCTAGTCGCCGCCGCTTCTTTTGATTTCGGGGTTCCGGGCCGGGAACCTTTTTTGAATTTCGGGCTCTTTTTCGGCATTACTGCCTCACCTGCCGGTTCTCTATCATAAATATTGTCTTCTTCCTCTTCTGGATCCGGGGCTTCCTTTGTATCCGTCTTTGCCTCTGCGGCTTTCTTTTCTTCTTTTTCCTTATTTGCCGCCATTTCTGCTTTTACCCGGTTTAAGATCTCGATTGCCTCGGCCTCCGCTTTTTGTTCCGCTTCTTCCTTTGCCTTTTTTTCTTTTTCCTGGCGTTTTGCTTCTTTTTTACGTTCTTCCTCCATGACCTTCTTTAATCTTGCCTCCTCTAATGCCTCGGCCTCCGCCTGCTCTCTGGCTCTTTGTTCCAAATACTCTTTTTGGAGTTCGTTCATCCTCTTGCTCATCTCCTTACATTACTTACTTCTTTTTATTAAAAATTTCGTCCAGCTCTATCGTCAGGTTTTTCAACGTATTGACCACCTTTTTGTAGTCCATACGTTTGGGGCCTATAATTCCTATGGTTCCCTTCGCACCCTCCTGCAATTCATAGGTTGCAGTCACTACGCTTAAGTCTTTCATGTTCTGCACCGGTGCTTCATCGCCAATGTATACCTGAATCCCATTATCATTATGGTTCATCGTTTCATCTACCAGCTGATTCAGTATATTTTTTTCTTCCAGCGCTTCTAACAGGACGCTGGTTTTTTCTATGTCTCCAATCTCCGGATATTTTAGGATGTTCGTTGTTCCACTGGTGTAAATCTGTCGCTCGTCTGCTGATTTCACAGCCTCTACCACGCCGGAGAGAATCCGGTCCAATACATCCGCATAGATACCCGCCTGTACCTTCATCGTCTGAATCATTTCAATGTTGATGTCCCTAAGCGACGCACCCTGCAAAAACGAATTCATCAAAATGCTAAGCTTTAAGACTTCATCATTTGCCAGCGGCTCCTCTACCGTGATCAGTTGATTTTTAATCACATTTCCGTCTACTACAATGACAGCAAGTATATGGTCTTCATCTACCATCGTCAGCTGCAGGAACTTTACCCGGATCTCCTGAAACTGCGGTGCGGTGATCATGGTTGCATAGTTGGTATTATATGCCAACACCTTTGCTACCTGTTTCAGCATCACTTCCATACGATCTACCCGTTCTAACAGTCCTTGTCGCTCCTGACGCATTCCTTCCACTTCCGTTTCCCGTTCCTGCATCAGTTGATCCACATATACCCGATAGCCTGCGTCAGTCGGGATCCGCCCGGCGGAAGTATGGGGCTGTTCTATATACCCGCTTTCCTCTAAATCCGCCATCTCATTTCGGATTGTTGCAGAGCTCAGATTCAAATCTGTATACTTTGAAATCGTTCGTGAACCAACCGGCTCGCCTGTTTCCAGATAGTTAGCGACAATCGCCTGAAGAATCTTCATCTTTCGTTCGCTTAACTGCTCCATGCAATCACCCTTTCTTCCATCGGCCCTCACTGCTTCAATTTATTAGCACTCGATAAAACCGAGTGCTAACATCTAGCTATAACTTAGCACCCTTATTTTACTTTGTCAAGGATATTTTCATGATTTTTCTAAGTCAAATTTCCATGCAGATATAACTGCCCGGCCCATTGCTCATCAGAATAAAAACAGGTTTTGCCTGATTTTGCAAAACCCGTTTTTATTTTCTATCCTTATACCTCTGTGAAAGTTCTTTTCACCAGACACTTTATAGCAATCCCTGCTGCATCTCAAAAATCCGGATCGCAGTAGGAATATCCGTTTGTATCCATCGTTCATAAACCACTGTGCCAGTCCCGTAATACCCCTTTCGCCTGCGGTTCCTGAAGTCCTCTTCCTGAAGGACAAACCCGTCAAAATCATAAAAGTCCTGAAGGTTTTCATAAGCGATCAGCCGGTATCCTACATAGATCAACCGGTCTTCTCCCAGTAAAAAGAGCTGATTCCGCAATTCTTCGATCAAATCCATATGATCCGAGCATAACTCTTCAATATCAAAATGTTCTTCTAAAAATATGTAAATCCGTTTGATCAGGTCAAAATCCAAAACAAGGGCTCCAGCTTCCATACTCGTGATGATCGCCTCTTGGGTTCCCACACATCTTGCAAAGATTCCCCGTGACAATGATAGAGCCTCCCTTTTTTGCCTTAACCAGTTTCCTGTAAAAATCAGCATATATCATCCGCTCCTTTTTCTCATGCCGCCGCTTGGATACTACAGAGCATGCTTACGAATCCTTCCATGTTAATATATTCCGTGACCTACATGAGAATTCCATCCGTTTTTTCCTCCGGCTCCAGTAAAAAATCCGCCAGTATCTGATTGCTGACATCGATCCCCCGATCCTCAAGACGCAGATTTCCATTCTTCCAGACTAAGAATCCCATGTCTACATACGACCGTATCACCGCCCCATATACCTCCTCAAGCGAACGGTGGAACCGCCGGATAAATTCTGTATCCGACACTCCGTCGGTAAGCCGCAGTCCCAGAAACATGAATTCCTCCATTCGGTTTCGTTCTGTTACCGGTATGCGGTTTCTCCATAATGCTTCCGGTATCGTTTCTTTTCGCTCAGTCAGATATTCCTGCATATCTCTGGTATTCTCAAACCGGTATCCCTGCCAATCGGAGGAAGCGCCTAAACCAAAGCCGAGATATTCCCGTCCGGTCCAGTACCCCAGATTATGCAGACAAGCATATCCCTTCCGGGCAAAATTGGAAATCTCATACTGTTCATATCCCAGACTGTTCAATAAACGTCTGGTATAATGATACATATTCCGCTCCGCCTGTTCAGAAGGAAGCTGTTCCATAATCGTTTTGTCCTCTGCAAAGGGCGTTCCCGCCTCGATCGACAGACTGTAGGCGGATATATGCTCCGGCTTCAGTTCCAATACCCGTGCCAGTGTTTTTCCGTAGGTGGACTGGGATTGTCCCGGAAGTCCCAGCATGATGTCAACGTTAATATTTTGAAATCCTGCTTCCCTGGCCAGCAGATAATTTGCTACAAACTGTTCATAATTATGAATCCGTCCCAGTCGTTTTAATTCCTCCGCATTCCCGCTTTGAAGTCCCAGACTTAACCGATTGATTCCACAGGTTCGATATTCCGCCAATTTTCTATAGGTTAAGGTCCCCGGATTACATTCTATGGTGATTTCCGCCCCCTGCTTTACGGTCCAGACCGAATACAGCTTGTGAAACAGTTGTTCTATCCAGCCTTCCGGTAAACAAGAGGGAGTTCCTCCGCCTAAAAAAACGGAAACTGCCTGATATTCCTCTGCGATACCGCTATAGCCCTCTATTTCCTGCATCAGCTTATCCATATAAGCCTTCTGCGCCTCCATCGGGCAATCCGAAAAAGAAAGAAAGTCACAGTAATTACATTTCCTGATGCAAAAGGGAATATGAATGTATAAGCTGATTTCCTTTTTATCCAGTTTCCCCATGCATTTTCTTCCTTTCTCTTTCGCCTTTTAGTCGTTATCCAGCTTCAGAACGCTCATAAATGCCTTCTGCGGAATCTCCACATTGCCAATCTGACGCATTCTTTTTTTGCCTTCCTTTTGTTTCTCTAACAGCTTTCGCTTTCTGGTAATGTCGCCGCCATAACATTTTGCCAGCACGTCTTTTCGCATAGCCTTTACCGTTTCCCGTGCGATTACCTTTCCGCCGATTGCCGCCTGAATGGGAATCTCAAATAAATGTCTGGGAATTTCTTCCTTTAGCTTTTCGCACATCTTCCGTCCCCGTTCATAAGCGCCATCGGCATGAATGATAAAGGATAAGGCATCTACCTCCTCCCGGTTAATGAGAATATCCAGCTTCACCAGCTTCGTCTGCTGATAATCCTTCATTTCATAATCAAAAGAGGCATACCCTCTGGATCGGGATTTTAAGGCGTCAAAGAAATCATAGATGATCTCATTTAAGGGGAGGTCATATTTTAAAAGAGCTCTGGTTTCCTCCATATACTCCATACTGATATAGGTTCCTCTCCGCTCCTGACAAAGCTGCATGATCGGTCCTACATATTCCTTTGTCACCATGATCTCCGCTGAGACAAAGGGTTCTTCCATATATGCAATTTCCGACGGATCCGGAAGATTCGAAGGATTGGTAAGCTCTATCATATCCCCGTTGGTTTTATGAACCCGGTATACTACTCCCGGTGCTGTAGTTACCAGATCCAGATTATACTCCCGTTCCAAACGCTCTTGTATGATCTCCAAATGCAGAAGTCCTAAAAAACCGCAGCGGAATCCGAACCCAAGCGCAACCGAGGTCTCCGGTTCAAACTGTAAAGAGGCATCATTCAACTGTAATTTTTCCAATGCGTCCTTTAGATCCGGATATTTGGCACCATCCGCAGGATAAAGGCCGCAAAATACCATAGGATTTACTTTCTTATATCCCGGAAGCGGTTCTGCACAAGGGCGTTTTGCATCCGTTACCGTATCACCGACTCTGGTGTCTTTCACGTTCTTGAGACTGGCGGTGATATATCCTACCATACCTGCCGACAATTCCTCACAGGGCAGAAACTGTCCGGCGCCGAAGATCCCTACTTCTACCACTTCCTCTTCCGCTCCGGTAGCCATCATCCGGATCCTCGTTCCTTTTCTTACGCTTCCGTTCTTGATACGGCAGAAAATGATCACACCCTTATAGGAATCGTAGATACTGTCAAAGATCAACGCCTGAAGGGGCGCCAGACGGTCGCCGGCAGGCGCCGGTATCTTTGTCACGATCTGCTCCAATACTTCATCAATATTCAGCCCGGTCTTGGCGGAAATCAATGGGGCATCCTGCGCCTCCAGTCCGATAATATCTTCGATCTCATTTATCACCCGTTCCGGATCCGCACTGGGCAGATCGATCTTATTGATTACCGGCATCACTTCCAGATCGTGATCCAGCGCAAGATAGACATTTGCCAATGTCTGTGCCTCGATCCCCTGAGCGGCGTCTACAACTAGAATTGCCCCCTCGCAGGCGGCTAAGCTGCGGGATACTTCATAATTAAAGTCTACATGTCCCGGCGTATCAATCAAATTAAAAATATATTCCTCTCCGTCCTTCGCCCGGTATACGATCCGTACTGCCTGCGCCTTGATCGTTATCCCACGCTCCCGTTCCAGATCCATATTATCCAATACCTGTGCCTGCATTTCCCGGCTGGTCAAAAGCCCGGTTTTTTCAATGATCCGATCCGCCAGCGTCGATTTTCCATGATCGATATGGGCAATAATGCAAAAATTCCGAATCTTGCTTTGCTCTATCTGAGACATTTTCATTCCTCCGTATGCTTCCAATCTGCTGTAATGCAGTCAAGCTTATTTCTTGCCAATCGCTTAGCTAGAGTTAGTATAGCACAGGATTTCTTTTTTTCACAAGTAGCGTGCAGGATTTTCCATTTTTTCTTTCGTATAATCCAATGATTTTTCGTAAATCCTTACATTACAAGACCTTTTACAGGAGGAAAGCATATGGCACTGAATAAAGTAGATTTATGCGGAATGAATACTTCTAAGCTTCCATTGCTAAACAACGAGGAAAAAAATCAGCTCTTTCAAAAAATTGAGGCAGGCGATACCCATGCCAGAGAATTATTGATCGAAGGAAATCTTCGTCTGGTCTTAAGTGTCATTCAGAGATTTGCAAACAGTGCTGAAAACGCCGATGATCTATTCCAGATTGGATGCATCGGCCTGATGAAAGCCATCGATAACTTTGATCGTTCTTTAAATGTAAAGTTTTCAACCTACGCTGTCCCAATGATCATAGGAGAATGCAGGAGATACCTGCGGGACAACAATTCCATCCGAGTTTCCCGTTCTTTGCGGGATATTGCTTATAAGGCTATCTATGCCAAAGAACAGTTTTTAAAAACCCATGACCGGGAACCGTCCGTGGAGGAAATCGCTAATGAAATCGGAATGGACAAGGAAGCCGTCGTTATGGCGCTGGACGCCATTGCCAGTCCCCTTTCTCTTTATGAACCGGTTTATCAGGAGGGCGGAGATAACCTCTATCTTATGGATCAGGTACGGGATAAAAAAAGCACGGAAGAAGCATGGGTTGAAGACTTATCTCTAAAGGAAGCTATGCACCGGCTGTCTGAACGGGAATATAACATCATCAAGCTCCGGTTTTTTGAGGGTAAGACCCAGACAGAGGTTGCCGATGAGATCGCCATTTCCCAGGCGCAGGTTAGTCGTCTGGAAAAGGGGGCATTAAGAAATATGCGGCGGTATCTGTCGGAATCCTGACCGATACTGAGCCAAATGTCTGTTATCCAGCCACTTGGCTCAGTATCTTTTTTATTTTAAACCATTCCCGCCGCCATCTCCCGTTTCAGACGCTTAATGATCTTTTTTTCCAGACGGGATATATAGGATTGGGAAATTCCCAGCATATCCGCTACCTCCTTCTGGGTCAGTTCTTCTCCGCTTTCCGAGGTCAGACCAAACCGAAGCTCAATGATCAATCGTTCCCTCGGCGTCAGGACGGATAACGCCTTTTGAAGCATCTTCCGGTCCACCTCATCCTCAAGATCTCTGTAAATGACATCCTCGTCCGTTCCCAGTATATCGGATAATAACAGTTCATTCCCGTCCCAGTCTACATTCAGGGGTTCGTCAATAGACACCTCCATCTTCGTCTTATTGGTACGCCGCAGATACATCAGAATTTCATTTTCAATACAACGGGAAGCATACGTGGCCAGTTTTATTTTTTTATCCGGTGCAAAGGTATTGATGGCTTTAATCAGACCAATCGTACCGATAGAGATCAGATCCTCCACTCCCACTCCCGTATTGTCGAATTTTTTTGCTATGTAAACGACCAATCGCAGATTCCGCTCGATCAAAATCCCTTTGGCCTCTGTTTCATCCTTTGTCCCCAGCTTTGCCAGCAGCTGGCTCTCCTGTTCGCTCTCCAAAGGCGGAGGCAGGATTTCAGACCCTCCGATATAATGAATCTCGCCCTTGGGCATTAAAAAAAGGCTGGCAAACCGTCCCATCATGGACAGCTTAAATTGTTCGTTGCTTACAATCTGTAACATTCTTGTTCCTCCTGTTCTACCATATCCGTATGCAAAAGCATTTGATAACGATTATTTTTCGATATAGGCGTACGGCTGATTCCTACTACTACATTCTGCCTTGTAATACAGGCATCTGATCGTTTTAAAATCAACCTTCCACACTGAATTCCAAGCATTTCTCCCTGTTCTTCTCCAACTGCCTGAAAGGGAATCCATTTTGCCTTGAACAGCGTATCCTCCGCTATCCGGTCGTAATCGATTTTTCCCTGCTCCAGATACGTTTGCAGCAGTCTCTGATAGTCTTCCGGAAGCAGCTTTTCTATCCAGCGGGCATCCGCTACCGCTACCGGCTGCCGGCTCATCGGTTCGATCAGAAAATTCCCTGTATCTACCAACCCTACCCCATATATGTTTCGCTCCCCAAAATATAAGGAAAGTTCATATAAATACTGACGTTCATCCTTTCTGTACTGCCGGAATCCAACCGTTAATACAGAAAAAATGATACCGCTTAATAAAAGCAGTAATACAAATTCCCGGAGCTGTATGCCCTGCTCCTCGTTCCAGCTTCCGTTTATCCAGCTTCGGATCGGCGAGACAAAGTACAGCCAATTCATGATCCCGCCTAGCAGGAACGTTACCATGAGCTGACAAAGATAACAGGCAAGCACCGCTTTTATCCCCTTTGGCCGGAATGCAAGAAAACACATAAGAATTCCCGTAAAGCCATAGCTGAATATGTAATACATCCAAACCTCCGGAATTGGAAGCCAGAGAATCAGAAGGAAAAGAATACTGCCTGTTAACGCACTGATCAAACATCTCCACCATACGGTCTTCTGCCTGCAAAGCCAACCGGTCAGAAAGAGAATCAAGTAGTCCATGGCAAAATTCACCAGAAACAAAACATCCAGATAAATTGTATAATTCAAGCTTCTCCTCCCCTTCGTTTTACTTAGTCTAATGCATTTCCTTTGCGATTTCTGTCTCATTGTGGGGAGGAATTTCGACAAAAAAAATGAAAAAAGAACCTCCGGTTTTTCCTTGCCTAAAAGGGAACAAGAAACCAGAGGTTCCAGTATGCTATTTCAAAGTTATGTTGTTTTATTTCCGTTTCAAAAATTCCGGAATCTTAATACCGCCATCCACATTCGGCTTTGCCGGCGCCTTTCGTTCAACCGTCTGCGCTGTTGTCGTTACTGCCGGCTTTGCGGTAGTGGTAGCTGCCGCACCATTTAAAAAGGTCGGTCTGGCCATCGGCGCAGGCTGTGCCGGCGTCTGCCCCTGTGCAATCGGCTGGCCGGAATAAGTAGGTCCTGCTGTCGCAACGGCCGGACGGGGAATCGAAGCAAACCCGCCTGCATTCTGCTTCGGTGTATCGATTCCTGTTGCAATAATCGTAATACTCAGTTCATCGGTAGCGGCGTCCGCATCTACTGTACCAAAGATAATATTGACATCATCACCGGCAATTTCAGACGCATAGGAAACTGCTTCACTGGTATCCATGATACCAACATCACCGGAGAAATTGATGATAATATCCGTTGCCCCGGAGACTGTGGTTTCCAACAACGGACTTTCCATTGCCAGTTTGATCGCTTCCACTGCCTTATTCTCACCGGAAGCCTTTCCAATACCGATATGGGCGATTCCCTTATCCCGCATTACGGTCTGAATATCTGCAAAGTCCAGATTGATCAGCCCCGGCTTATTGATTAAGTCGGTCACGCCCTGCACACCCTGCTGCAATACCTCATCCGCCTTTTTCAATGCTTCCGGTATGGAAGTATTCTTACTGCAAATCTGAAGCAGCTTGTCATTCGGAATAACGATCAGGGTATCTACATGCTCCCGCAGCTCATCGATGCCGGCAAGCGCATTATTCATTCTGGGCTTTCCTTCAAACTTAAAGGGCTTTGTAACTACTCCCACTGTTAAAATCCCCAGATTCTTTGCCATCTCTGCAATTTTCGGTGCCGCACCCGTACCGGTACCGCCGCCCATTCCACAGGTGACAAATACCATATTGGCTTCCTTCATCAAGTCCACTATCTCTTCCCGGTTCTCTTCAACTGCCTGAGCTCCGATCTCCGGCTTCGCACCGGCTCCTAATCCTTTGGTAAGCTTTTCACCGATCTGAACCTTTACCGTTGCTTTATTCAGTGCCAGAGCCTGCTTATCGGTATTGACAGCCACCAGCTCTACGCCTTCCACATTCTCATCTATCATTCTGTTGACCGCATTATTACCTGCGCCTCCCACACCGATTACCAGAATCTTAGCAGGTGTTTTCTCTTCTTTGGATTCGATCTCGATCACAGTTATATCCTCCTTACTATTTGTTCAATCCCTTTCTTATGCCGGATAGGCACATATACCTATCTTTTATAATATAATTTTTTTCGCAAAATTTCAACTGAAACTTCTCTCTTTTCATGAAATTACCATGTGTTTTATTGATTTTCCCGAAAGACAACATCTCCTTTTTCTATTGTATAATCCTTCATGTACAGCGTTCCGCTTCTCCCCTCAATGCTTTTTAAGATATTTCCAAGCTCGCTCAACTGTTCTTCGATATGACTGTCATCCCCTAACAGCACCTTAATATCATCACAGTAAAGTACGATCTCCTTCTGCGAGGTAAAGCGGATGTCGTCCACAGGCAGATCATATTTTTGCAGCAGCTGGGTCAATGTCAGGACCATATTAAAAAAGTCCTTGTCCTCTATCGGCAGAGGTTCATTCATAATCATGGTATCGAATTTTATACCGGAAATACAGGGGATGTCCTCCATTTTCTGGCTGGAGCTTTCCAATACTATTCCGTCCTTATCAAAATACATATATGTATCCATAAACTTTACACAGCCTGCCAATGCTTTTTCATAGACCGTTATCGTAATGCTGTGATTCGAGATATATTCCACATCAATCTTTTCGATAAAGGGAATTTCCTGTACTGGTCTTAGTTTATAGCGAAGGAATAAAAGCAGCGTATTATTCGCATACTCTTCCCCTATCACCTTTTCTATGATTTCTTCTTCTGTATAGTGGACATTGCCCGTCACTTGTATGGATTCAATATGAAATTGTGTTGCGATTATGATTCCCGCCGCCAGCAGGATGATACAAACGATACCTGCTATTGTCCAGCCTTTATGAAGATGCCTTCCGGAATCATATGTATTCTGTTCTTCTCGATTCACAGCATCACCTTATGCCTTTACTTCCGAATCTTTATCTGTCTTGCTACCGAAAGCACGATTCCCATTTCTACCAGCAGGAAGACCAGCGAAGTGCCTCCATAACTGATAAAGGGAAGCGGAATACCGGTATTCGGCATCGTATTCGTAACAACTGCAATATTGATCAAAACCTGCACCGCCACATGAGCCAGTACTCCGACTACCAATAAGGCGCCATACAGATCTCTGGCGTTCATAACGATTGCCATCAGCCGCCAGATCAATATAATAAACAAAAGGATCAGCGATACACCGCCTACGATCCCCAGTTCTTCACATATCACCGAAAATATCATATCGTTATGCGCTTCCGGGATAAAATCCATCTTTTGGATACTCTGTCCCAATCCTTTTCCCCAGATTCCGCCGGAGCCGATCGCATACAATGCCTGAAGGGTCTGATACCCCTTCGGGTGCGTTTCCAGATTCAGCCATGCATCGATTCGTTCGCTTCGATACCCTGCTGTCAGGATAAATAAGGCGCCTCCGATACAGCCGATTAAGGCGATCACGACAAAATGCGAATATCTAGGGCTTGCAACAAATAAAATAGCCACAATGATCACACCGCAGATAATAGCGGTACTTAAATTCTCGATTGCGATAAAAGCGGTCAATATGATCGGCGGCACCATAATCTTTACCAATACCTTCCAATCATTCAATTTCCAAACCTGATTCGTAGTCGCATGCGCCACATACATAATGATCGCCATTTTTGCCAGCTCTGAAGGTTGAAACCGGACGGGACCGATTTCCAGCCAACGGGTAGAACCGCCGCCGGCACTTCCAACGATCAAAACCGCTACAGTTAAGATTCCAATACCGATAAAGGCCAGTACGGTAAACCGCTTTAATATGTGATAATCCAGTCTGGATATAAAAAGCATCGACACGATTCCCAACGCAGCAAATACCGCCTGCCGCTTAAAGAAATAAGCGGCATCTCCATAGTCAAGAGAGGCTGTATAGGAGCTGGTGCTGTATACCATGATCAACCCGAAACCAACCAAAAAAAGGATGATAAAGAGCAGGGAATAGTCAAAGTATTCCCCCTGACTCCAAATCCTGACCTTACTTCGCTTTATCTGATTCTGATTGTCCTGCTGTTCTTCTCTCATTTATAGACTCCTCTGCTACTGAAATACTGTCTCACATTTTTTATTCCGGTAGTTCTTCCACATAAGTCTTGAACAGATTGCCACGCTGTTCATAATTATCGAATTGCCCCCAGCTGGCGCAGGCCGGCGACAACAGTACTGCTTCCCCTTCTTCTGCAAGAGAATAACATTTCCCTACCGCCTCTTTTAGATTCTCAACAAGCAGAATATTCTCAAAGCCATGCTTTCTTGCTGTCTGAGCGATCTGTTCCGCTGTCTGGCCGATCAACAGCAGCCAGCGAACCTTTCCTTCAAAGCTCTCGATCCATTCATCAAAGCCTACATGCTTATCATAGCCGCCGCCAATCAACAAGGTGGGCCGATCCATTGCCTGGATTCCCTTGATCGCCGCATCCGGATTGGTTCCTTTGGAATCATTATAATACCGGACGCCACGGACTTCCTTAACAAATTCGATCCGATGCTCCACTCCTTTAAATTCCTTACAGACCCGGCGGATAACTTCTACCGGGATTCCCATATAATATGCAATGGCAATCGCTGCCATATAATTTTCGATATTATGGTTTCCAAGCAATATCCTTTCTTCCAGAGAAAGCACCGGAATATCCTCCATCTGCTTTCTTCTTATAACAATCTGATCTCCTTGCAGGCATATACCCTCTTCCAATTCCTCTAAGCGGCTGAAATACACAGAAGCTGCCGGAATCTGATCCCCCATCTGCCGGGTTTGTTCATCATCATAATTCAGCACGCAAAACTGCTCCTTCGTCTGATTCATCGTGATCTTTTGCTTGGTATCCCGATAACATTCAAAAGTGTGATGCCGATCCAAGTGATCCGGCGTCACATTTAAGACTGCGCTTACCTTGGGTTTGAATTCCTGTATCGTTTCCAGCTGAAAGCTGCTGATCTCGGCAACAATCAGACTGTTTTCCGTCGTTTTTCCCGCTATCTGGGTAAAGGGAAGCCCGATATTCCCCACGACATAGGTATCCTCCTGATATGCCTTGCAAATCTCACCTACCAATGCAGTCGTCGTGGTTTTTCCATTTGTACCGGTAATAGCGGCAATGGAACCCTTTGCAATCCGATAGGCCAGTTCGATTTCACTCCAAATCGGTATCTCCCGTTCCCGAAATGCTTCCGTAAACTTCGCTTCTATGGAAATTCCCGGACTGATGATCATAAGGTCTATGGTATCCAACAAGGCTTCGTCCAGCTTTCCGATGACAACTCCCGCTTTTTCATAATCGCCTAGCTTCTGTAAAACCTCCAGCTTATCCACCTTGTCATTTTCATCAAAAACGATTACCTCGGCACCTTGTTCTAACAGCAGTCTTGCCGCTCCGATTCCGCTCTTTCCGGCTCCTGCCACTACTACTCTTTTGTTCCATTCCATGTCATGCTCCTCCATGCAGTCACATTCTTCTCTCATTTTATCCTACTATATGCAAACCCCTTTGATTCGTTCCTACAGCGCTAAAATACCGATGAGACAAAGGATCGTAGTAACAATAGAAAAAATCGCTACCACCTTTGTTTCCGGCCAGCCGGACAATTCAAAATGATGGTGGATCGGCGCCATTTTAAATGGACGTTTTCCCGTGGTCTTAAAGGAAACTACTTGGATAATAACGGACAGCACCTCTACCAGATATACCAATGCCACGATCGGGATAAACAAGGGCATCTCCAATATATATGCTGTCGCCGCTACAAAACCGCCCAACGCCAGCGAACCGGTATCGCCCATAAATACTCTTGCCGGATACACGTTATAGACCAAAAACCCTAACAAGGCTCCAACCGCACCACAGGTGATCGGCTCGATCCCGGCTTTTAATCCCACTCCGACAACGGTGAAAAAGGTGGCGATCAATACAGTAACCGAGGATGCCAGACCGTCCAGACCATCCGTAAAATTCGCTCCGTTTACCGTGCCCAGTACCACAAAAAATAAAATCGGTGCATACCAAAAACCGACCTCCAGATAATGTCCGTTCCAAAACGGAATCCGCATCCGGGTTCCTAAATCCGTCTGTGTCATAATATAATAACAGAATACACCGGTAACTATAATCTGTAATAAGAGCTTCTGCCACGCCCGCAGTCCCATTGAGCGTTTCATAACTACCTTAATATAATCATCTAAAAAACCAATCAGCCCAAACCCTAAGGTTACAAACAGGATTGGAAGTATGTTGGGAAATTCCTTAACATAGATCAGCGCAGTCACCACTATACTGCATAAAATAATCAATCCGCCCATAGTCGGCGTTCCGGATTTCTTTAAATGAGATTCCGGTCCTTCTTCCCTTACAAACTGTCCGAACTTAAGCTTTTTCAAAAAAGGTATGATTAACGGACTTAATATCACGCTGATTCCAAAGGAAATTAAGATTGGTAATACGATATTATAGTTTATATTCACATCTGCACCTCACACTTTCGTACTTTAACTATCCTAGTATAATGCTTTTCCATATGAGATTCAACCCTATTCACCTGCTTCATTTTGTGGTTCTTCCGCCTCATACGTCGGTTCAAGCCCAAGATATGGCAAGATATTTTCATATATCCGTTTCGCCACCGGAGCCGCTATGGTTCCACCATAATAAATACCAGTCGGCTCATTGATCAAAACCAGTGTGATCACCTGCGGATTATCCGCCGGAGCCATTCCTACAAACGCAGCAATGTATTTTCCATTCCCTCTGGGCAGTTTTTCACTGGTTGCCGTTTTCCCGGCGATCCGATAGCCTTCCACCTGTCCCCGGCTGCCGCCGCCTTCCGCAACGACTGCTTCTAACAGCCCCCGCATAGTAGCGGAGGTTTCGGCTGAGATCACACCAGTTTCGATGGGATATTCAAAAGTTTCCAATGGATTGCCATCGGTATCTGTTGTATACATTCCAAAATGCGGCGTAACCAGATTGCCTCCGTTCACAGCGGCACTGACAGCTGTAATCAGCTGAATCGGTGTAATCTGAAAGGACTGACCAAAGGACATGATCGCCAGATCCACTTCCTTGACTTCCTCTTGGGGATGCATGATAGAGTTAGCCTCTCCCGGCAGATCAATTCCAGTCCTGCTCATAAGTCCAAGCTGCTCATAGGTGTGATACATATCTGTCGTTCCCACCCGAAGCCCTACGTCCATAAAGACCGGATTACAGGAATTCATGATTCCCTGCCGGAAGGTTTCTACACCATGTCCTGTAGTCTTGTGGCAGCGAATGGTACGGTCTCCAACGATCCGATACCCCGGACAAACAAAGGTATCTTCTAACGTGACAACGCCTTTTTCCAATGCTGCGGTAGCGGTAACCACTTTAAAGATCGAACCCGGTTCATAGGTGTCATTGATGCAGAAGTTCCGCCACATCTGATTTAGGGCATCCTGCCGCTCTTGTTCTGTTTCGTATACGGCATCTGTATTTAAGGTAAACGGATCATTCAGATTATACTCCGGCGCATTCACCATCGCATAGATCTCACCGTTTTGCGGATTCATCACGATAATGGAAACTCCAATGGCTTCCTTTGCAATCAGCGCTTTTTCCGCCTCCTGCTGGACATAGGACTGTATATTGGCATCCAGGGTGGTATAGAGATCATTTCCCGCTATCGGTTCCTTTCTGGACTCTGCCGTGTTGGCAAGTTCAATTCCGTTTGCATCAGTTACTGTAAGGATATAACCGTCCTGTCCCTGCAAAACGGAATCATATTCTACCTCCAGCCCAACGATTCCTTGATTGTCAGCGCCGGTAAAGCCCAGTACTTTCGACGCCATATCATCAAAAGGATAATATCTTCGATAATCCTCATCCACCATCACTCCATCCAAATGATAGGAGCGAATCCGATCCGCCACTGCCTTATCCACATTACTCCGCACCCGTTCCCTGGCAGATACCTTTTCCACCCGGCTCCGAATTGTTTCTTCCGGAAGCCCCAATTCACTGCTCAATACCTGAATCACCTGCTCCGGATCCGTAATCTGACTATGGATAACGGAAATCGTACAAACCGGCCGATTTCCCGCCAGTACAACCCCATTGCGATCATAGATTCTTCCTCTGGGAGCTTTGATCGCACGTTCTCTTTCATGGAGCGCCTGTGCTTTGCCGGAATAGTATTCTCCCTGTCCAATCATGATATAACCCAGCCTGCCGATCAAAAACATAGCGACTGCTAAAATCATGCAAAACAGCACCAGCATTTTCTTCCGGTTGTAGGTTTTTACTCCGGTCATATTGCTGTCCTATGCTCATTATCCTTATAATATACGTTGCAACCGCCTAGGTTATGCTTGCTTTCTATGTGGTATCCGATTACTCCGCCGGTACATCCGGACTTTCATCTGCCGTGCCATCCGGGGAACCGGTCTCCGTAGAAGCATCTCCCTCCGGTCCGGGTTCCGTTTCCGTTCCTTCCACAGGAACCTCCTCACTCTGAACCGGCGTTGCCGCTTCATCTACCACCGGCGTTCCGTCATCTACAGTAGTGCTGCTCTGAAATACATTCATATAAGGCAGCACCTCCTGAAAAATATCGTGTGCCAGCAGAGAAGACGCACCACTATGGGACTGATCTGCTTCCTTTGGTTCATTCACTACAACATATAATACAATCTGCGGTTTTTCCACAGGCGCAAATCCAATGAAGGATATAACATATTTATCATTTCCTCTTGGCTGTTTTTCCGCAGTTCCGGTTTTTCCGCCGATGCTGTAACCTTCTAAGCGAACCCGTTTACCGGTTCCGGCTTCTACAGTCTGATACATATACTCCCGCAGCAGACCGGAGGTTTCTTCTGAAACAGTTTTTCTAAGAATGTTCGGTTCATAATTCGTTATCACACTTCCATCCTCGTTTATGATTTGTTTCATAATATGCGGTTCATAATAATTTCCCCCGTTTATAATTGAACAAAATGCTGTACAAAGCTGTATCATGGAAACATTTTGTCCCTGTCCAAAGGAAGAGGTTGCAAGCTCCATCGGATTTAAGCCTTCCTCCGTATATACCAAAGCCGATGTATCCGCCTCACCCGGCAGATCGACATAGGTTTTTGTACCAAAGCCGAAGGCCCTTCCATATTTATAAAAGACTGTAGAGCCTTCCCGCTGGGCAATCTGCATTAAAGCGCAGTTACAAGACTGCATGATCGCCTGTTCGAGCGTAACTTCTCCATGTCCGGAACGAAGATGACAGTTGACTGGTTTTTGTCCTTCTACGATTGTCAAACTTCCCGGACAGAAAAAGGTATCTCCGTCATGTATAATGTCTTCCTCTAAGCCGGCGGCTACCGTAAAGGGTTTAAAGGTAGACCCCGGTTCAAAGGTATCACTGATAACATAGTTTCTCCAAACCTTATTCAGCGCATTTAACCGTTCTTCCTCCGTCATCTGCGCAACCAATTCTTCTCCGCTAGCAGCAGTTACAGTTGTAACAATGGGTTCAGCCGGAGTCGGCGCTTGCGTCGTAGGATCCACGCCTTCTTCTGTGCTGTCTTCTGCCGGTGCCGGCTCGGTTATCCGTTCAAAAGAATAGCTTCCATCCTCATTCGCAAACTGATAATAGATCGAATTTTCCTGATAAGGCTGATTGCAGTCAAATGTATAGGAATTTGCGATCGCCAATATTTCACCGTTATTAGGATCCATGGCCAGCACCGCCACATTTATCGCTCCGGTTTCCGCCATGAATTCCGCAATCTGCTGTTCCACAATGCTTTGTATATTTGTATCCAGTGTTGTAACCACCGAATACCCGTTGACCGGCTCTCTGGTCGTCCGCTGCAAGGTCTGGTCGTTTGTCAGATACCCGTACTGTCTGCCTTCCGTACCGTTTAATTCGTCATTATAGTACTGCTCCAGTCCGGCATTCCCTACATTCCCGCTTGCGGTAAAGCCAAGTGCCTGACACGCTAGGGTGCCATACGGATAGTACCGCTGATATTCATCCTCCAGCCATACTCCTACTACTGCCTGTCCTTCTTTTGTTTCCAGATATTCCAGAAAAGGCGTCACCGTCTCATATGACAGCTTCTTCGCCATGATCTTATAAAGGGAATTTTCATCTGCCAATGCTGTATCGATCTCTTCCGCAGACAAACCAAAAAAGGTCTGTAATGCTTGAACCGTAACTGCTTTTTTGGTCGTGACATTTCCTTCCGAAAGCTGTACTTCTTTGTCTCCCTCCGCCAAGATAATCTTAGGCTCTATGATCAGATTGTATACTTTTGTGCTGGTCGCCAGTTCCACCCCGTTCCGATCCAGAATATCTCCTCTCCGGTAAGGAATGGTGATACTGTCGTACCGCTGCTGGGACAACACACGCATTTCGTATTCTTTTCCTTTGGCCTCTTCAATGTAGACCAGTCTGGATAAAACGACAATAAAGCCGGCCAGTATAATCCCACACATTACTGTCAGCTTTATCCCCATACGGTGTAAAAATTGTTTTTTTATTTTTCGTTTCTTCCCCTGTGCAGCCATTCTCGTTCTCCTGTTTGCTTCTGAACCCGGATCAATATGTGCTCATTTCCGGAATATCCCGATACTGTCTTACATAGTCAGACTCGGTCAAATCATAATAAACCACCTGTCCTTCTACAGGATATACCATTCCCAAGCGGTTAATCGCTGCATCCCGGATTTCTTCTAAATTAACGCTCCCACTGATTCGGGCCTCATATGCATTATTTTCGTCGGTCATGCTTTCAATCTCGGACTGCAAAACAGTGATCGTATTGCTCTGATCCATGAGTTTTGCCTGCATAGATAACATCATGGTACAAACAGCCAAAGTTGCCGCTACGGACATAGCCAAAAATACGGCAAATCCAGGATTCATAGCCAGTTTCAAACCCTTTTGGCTCTTGTTCTTACGTACCTTTGCATAATCCGGCAGCTCCGGTTCTCTTTTGCGTACCGGACGTTCATATTCCGGCTGTACCATTTGTTTACGGACTGCGGTCCCTTCCGTATAATACTGGGCATATCCCCTTTGATACTCTCTCATTGCTTCTCCAACCTTTTGTTATATTTTTTCAAACACCCGAAGCTTGGAACTCCTCGAACGTTTATTTTTCTGTTGTTCCTTCTCCTGTGGCAGCACAGGCTTTCTGGTAATCACTCTTCCCTTTGGTTTTTTCCCACAGATACAAACGGGAAAATCAGGCGGGCAGGTACATGGATTTTCATTTCGCTTAAATATGGTCTTTACGATCCGATCCTCTAAAGAATGAAAGGTAATGACGCATAATCGGCCGCCCGGATTTAAAAGCTCAATCATTTCATCTAAGGAGGTATTCAAAACCTCCAATTCACGGTTTAATTCAATCCGTATCGCCTGATAAGTTCTTTTGGAGGGATGTCCACCAGTGACCCTTTCTTTCGCAGGTATTGCTTTCAAGATGATCTGGTTCAGTTCCTCCGTTGTCTCTATCGCTTGTCCACTTCTTGCTTTCACAATTTCATGTGCGATATTTTTTGCAAACCGTTCCTCTCCGTACTCCCGGATCATACGATACAGTTCCTGCTCGGAATATCCGTTCAAAATGTCTTTTGCTGTTTTGCTCTGTCTCTGATCCATCCGCATATCCAAAGGAGCCGTTTCCCGATAGGTAAATCCCCGCTCCACCGTATCCAGCTGATAGGAGGAAACCCCCAGATCCAGAAGAATTCCATCCACACCGCAGATGCCCAGTTCCTGAAGTCTGAGTTTCATGTTGCAATAATTATCCCGAAGGATCGTTACCCGGTCTTCAAAAGGCTTTAACCGCTTTGTAGCAGCAACGATTGCATCTCCGTCATGATCAATTCCGATCAAACGTCCCTGCCTTGAAAGCCGCCGGCATATTTCAAAGGAGTGTCCGGCGCCTCCCAACGTTCCATCTACATAGATTCCATCCGGTTGAATATTCAGATAGGTAATGGTTTCCTCCAATAATACGGAATCATGTGTGAATTCCATGCAGCCTCCTAAAACTCAATGCCAAGCTCTTCCAAATCTTCCACAATATCATCCATATTTTCTGCGATTTCAAGATTCCGATTATCCCATTTCTCTCGATCCCAGATCTCAATCCGTTCTACGTTTCCCACAACCGCTACTTCCTTCGTGATCCCTGCAAAATCCCGCAAAACCTGCGGCAATAAGATCCTGCCTTGACTATCCAGTTCGCAGTCGGTTGCTCCCGCAATGAAAAAATGTTTCGTTTGTCTGGCTTTCTTGTTCTGAATCGGAAGCTTTTTCAGCTTTTCTTCAAATAAATCCCATTCATCATTGGGATACCCATAAAGACAGCCGTCCAGTCCCTTTGTTACAACAAAGGTTTCTCCCAGCTGTTCCCGAAGCTTTGTAGGGATAATGAGCCTGCCCTTTGCGTCAACGCTATGATTGAATTGTCCTTTTAATCCACTGGACATAACTCCACTTTCCTTCCATCTTCCGGTCAGTCTTCCCACTTACCGCCACAAATCACCACATTTCTCCACTTCATATGGTTATTTTATATGATTTGTATTTGAATTTCAAGTGCTGAAACCCGCAAATTCGGAAAAACTTCGTGTTAAAGTGCATAAAGTTTTTGTCGTTTTTTTGTGCAATTAGACTAAAAAAAGAACCGATTTTCTCGGTTCTTTTGTTAATTTTACCATATTTAGTTATTGAAATAAAATTCACCTACTATATCTTGTGTCCACTAAGATTTCTCCTGTTTTTCCCTGTCCGTACTGTCTGAAAATCCTCCACCGGCCCCCACCGGTCGTTTTTTCTGTCGGAGATACAACAGAATATATCCGGCAACCGAAGCTATCACCAAAAGCAAAGCAAGCACCTGTGATACCCTTAGACCTGTATTCCAAAGCATCAGGGAATCCGTGCGAAGCCCTTCAATGAAAAACCGCCCCAAGCCATAGCCACCCATATAAATGGCTAAAAACTCCCCTTCAAACCGCTTCCGCTTTCTCCACAGCATCAGAAAGATAAACAATGCCAGATTCCAGATCCCTTCATATAAGAAAGTGGGATGCACCTGAATGCAGCCGCCCGATAAGTTCGCCATCATTTCATCCGTAATCACATTCGACGACCGTAAATAAATAAAGCTTCCGTTATTTTCATAAAACTCCAAAGGAATCGCCATCGCAAACAAGGAATCCGTATATCCGCCAAACGCCTCACGGTTAAAGAAATTCCCCCAGCGTCCCAGCATCTGCGCAAGCGGCACGCCAAGCACAATGGTATCCAGCATAGTCAAAGGAGATACCTTTCGGTAATGTGCCATAAGGAAGCAAACCAGAACACCGCCGATCAATCCGCCATAGATTGCCAGTCCACCCTGCCGGATATTGATACACCGAAGAAACGTTTCCCAAAACGTGGCACCCGGCAGAAAAAAAGTATCCCATTCAAACAGGATATAATAAAGTCTGGCACAAAGCAGGCCGGGAAAAATCACAGCCAGCAGATAATCCAGATACAGTTCCGGATTCTGGTTGGTACGTTTGGCTTCCTTGACGGCAATAAAATACGCAAGCCAGAAGCCGAAAAATATCACAACTCCATACAACCGGATCTCAAACCCGAATACGGTAATCCCGGTCGGAATATTTTTTAAATAAATCCCAATATTGGGAAAACTAATATCGTACATTCCTTTTCTCTCTTTCGTCCCTATACATTAAACTTAAACAGAATCACATCGCCGTCTTGTACCACATATTCCTTGCCTTCTGAGCGCAGTAAGCCCTTTTCCTTTACCGCATTCATGCTGCCCAGTTCCACTAAGTCATCATAGCTTACAATTTCTGCCCGGATAAAGCCACGTTCAAAATCCGAATGGATCTTTCCTGCCGCCTGAGGAGCACGGGTTCCCTTTGTAATCGTCCATGCTCTTGTTTCCGTTTCCCCTGCTGTAAGATAGCTGATCAGACCTAATAAGGAGTAACTTGCACGGATCAGTTTTTCCAGACCGGATTCTGATAAGCCCATTCCTTCCAGGAATTCCTTTCGTTCTTCTTCCTCCAGCTCCGAAATCTCCGCTTCAATCTCGGCGCAGACTACAAATACTTCACAATCGGATTCCGCAGCATATGCCTTCACAGCCTTTACATATTCATTTTCTGCGGCATCGTCCGCCAAGTCTGCCTCGCTTACGTTGGCTGCAAAGATCACCGGCTTATAGGTAAGAAGATTATATTCCTGAAGCCAAGCCAATTCATCTTCATCGGTAGTTTCAAAAGTCTTAGCCAGTTTTCCGGCCTCCAGATGTTCCTTTATTTTATTCTGTAATGCCAGTTCCTTTGCCAGCTGCTTGTCATTTCTGGCACCTCGTGCGGTTTTTGCGATCCTGCGTTCCAATACCTCCAGATCCGAAAATATCAATTCCAAGTTAATGGTTTCAATATCACGAAGAGGATCTACGCTTCCATCCACATGAACCACGTTTGCATCGTCAAAGCAGCGGACCACATGAACGATGGCATCTACCTCCCGAATATTTGCCAGAAACTGATTTCCCAGTCCTTCTCCCTTTGACGCTCCTTTTACCAGTCCTGCAATATCTACAAACTCAATAACAGCCGGAGTAGTTTTCGCCGAATGATACATTTCTGTCAGCTTAACCAGACGCTCGTCCGGCACTGCTACGATCCCTACATTCGGATTGATCGTACAAAAGGGATAATTCGCACTCTCTGCTCCCGCTTTTGTCAGAGAATTAAACAGTGTGCTTTTCCCGACATTCGGTAACCCTACGATTCCTAGTTTCATTTTTCTTATTCCCTATCCGAAAAGCCTTGATTTTCAAGGTTTTCCACCTTTCTAGTTTTTTTTGCATCAATCACTTCACCATTTTCAATGATGTTAATGGCTTTGTATCCAAGGTCCTCACGAAAAAAAGCCTTGCTTTTGTAGGCTAGTATAGCATAGCAAGGCTTTAAAGTGCAAGCAAATCGAAAGCCGGCGGATTTAAGGAGTATTAAAAGCACTTATCCGTTCATATTCGTAATACTAATCAATACCAATCATGTTTTTCATCTCTGTTTAACGCATTGATGCGATCCATCTCATCTTCTGTCAGTTCAAACTCGAACAGATCCAGATTCTCCCTTATGTGTTCCGGGTTGCTGGAGCCCGGGATCACGACGACCCCTTTTTGCAGATTCCATCGCAGGATCACCTGTGCAGAAGTTACGCCATGTGCATCGGCTATTTCTGAAATCACAGGATCGCCCAGCAATTCAGAGGTATGCCCTCTTCCGCCGAACGGATACCAGCCCTGAACGACTATACCATGATCTTGAATATACGGAATCACATCATTTTCCTGATAGTACGGATGAATCTCATTCTGCACCAATGCCGGCATGATCGTAACCTGCGGCAAAAACTCCTCAAGTTCCTCCACATACCAGTTTGACAGTCCTAGGGAGTGGATTTTCCCCTCTTTCACCGCCTGCTCCATTGCATGATAGGCTTTAACATCATTTTCACCGGGATAATAAAGCAGCATCAAATTACTCATTTAGATATTTCATAAAAAACGCCTCTATCTTATCAAACGGTATTGCGTTCTTACCGCCACCGTCATACAGATCCGTGTGTACTGCATCTGGAATGATCAAAAGCTCTTTGTTGTCTGTATAGTTACTATCCTTCGTCATCGCCGCATAAGCATCCTTTGAAAAATAGCAGGAATGTGCCTTTTCACCATGTATGATCAGGACAGCGCTGCGAATTTCGTTTATATACTTCAGGATAGGCTGATTCATAAAGGACTGACAGCCCACTACATTCCAGCCCCCGTTAGAATTAAGCGACCTTGCATGATAGGCTCGTGCGGTCTTGTAATAATCATAGTAATCTTTTACAAAAAACGGAGCATCCGCAGGAAGCGGATCCACAACTCCTCCGCCCAGTTTATATTCACCTGTCCGTAAGTCCTCAAGCCTCTGTGCGCACATTGCCGCCTTTTTCTGATGACGGGCTTCTTCACTATCCTCACTGTCAAAGTAACCGTTGGCATTTACTCTTGTCATATCATACATAGTCGATGTGACGGTTGCCTTGATCCTTGTATCCAAAGCCGCCGCATTCAACGCCATACCGCCCCAGCCACAGATCCCGATGATGCCGATTCTGTCCGGATCGGTTCTTTCATGCAGCGACAGAAAATCCACCGCTGCCATATAATCCTCCGTGTTAATATCCGGAGATGCCATATACCTTACATTTCCTCCGCTTTCACCTGTAAAAGAAGGATCAAAAGCAATCGTTAAAAATCCACGCTCCGCCATCGTCTGGGCATAGATACCGGCGCATTGTTCTTTCACTGCACCAAAGGGACCGCAGACAGCGATAGCCGGCAGCCTTCCCTCGGTGTTTTTTGATACATACAGGTCCGCCGCCAGTGTAATCCCATAGCGGTTGACAAAGGTCTCTTTACTATGCTCTACCTTCTCGCTCTTAGGGAATGTTTTATCCCACTTTTCCGTAAGTTTTAATGCTTCCTTTTTCATGATTCTTTACCATCCTTTCTTCCTTTCCTTATAGTTTTTTCCGCCTGTCTGATCAGATAATCCATGCAGTCTACTTTTTTCTGGCTTTCATGCATTTCATCCATACGATTCGCACGGCATCTTCTTAGATACCTTGTCAGTTCCGCAGAACGGTCTGTTTCAAGAAGCCTTCTGGCTCCCTGAATCTCTTCTCTGGTACATCCCGCATCAGCCAGTCCTACAAGCAGACGATCCCATCGTTCATTCATGGTGCCTTCCTTTCTGCACAGATTTTAATTCTACCGTTTACATTTTTATAATACCTACTTGCCTTATATTTCGCTAATGGTTATAATGAATATCATGTTATTCCAAATATGAATATCATATAAAATCGGGGTGATAGAAATGGAAATTCGTTCCTTACGATACTTTCTTGCGGTCGCAAGAGAAGAAAATATGACTAGAGCTGCGGAACTTCTTCATGTGACACAGCCTACACTTTCCAAGACGCTGCGGTCTTTGGAAGAGGAACTTGGTAAAAAGCTGTTTATCCGACATAGTTTCAGTATCGCACTGACTGAAGAAGGCATGCTCCTTCGTGACCGGGCGGAAGACTTGATCACAATGGCGGATAAGATTGAGAAAGAATTTTTGTCTCTGGATAACCTTACCGGCGGCGACTTGTTTCTGGGACTTGCCGAATCCTATCAGATTCGATACCTTGCAAGGGAAATCCGGAAGTTAAAAACTCTGTATCCCGGACTCACCTATCATATTATGAGCGGGGATACGGAACAGGTTACGGAAAAACTGGATAAGGGCATTTTAGATTTTGCAGTCCTATGCGATACGCCGGACACGCATAAATATGACTATATACCTTTTCCGGAAGCCGACATCTGGGGAATCATCCTGCCGGCGGACGCACCGCTGGCAAAGAAAAAGGCCGTCCGGATTGACGACCTGATCGGGATTCCTTTATTCACTTCTGAACAGGGCTGGAAAAACGATATTGCAAAATGGTGCGGCGAACGCCTCCATACGCTTCATCTGGAAGGCACATTCCGGCTGGCTTATAATGCATCCCTATTTGTAAAAGAAGGATTGGGCTATCAGCTTACCTTTCAGAATCTGATAAACACCTCGCCTGAGAGCGGGCTTGTTTTCCGGCCTCTCAGCCCCAGACTGGAAACAAAGCTCTTTTTGATCTGGAACAAATATCAAACCTTCACGCCGATTGCGGAGCGGTTTCTCTCCCAGATCAAAGACAGTTTTGCCAGATAAAAGAGTACCCGGCTATTCAATCTGATCCGGCTTCTGTCCATCGTGAGGCAGCCATTTGCACTCTGTAAGCTCCATATCTGAAAATACAGCTTGAAAAGAGGATTCCTCCGGGCTACAGGCATAGATTCCGAACCGGATTTCATCGGCGGCTTCCCACATATGGCATACCCGCATCTGAGAAAAATGAATCCCGTCCTGGGAACATTCAATGCAAAAATCCTCTTCTCTCCGGCTTAAACGATACCACATGGATTTGACAGACGCATCAATCGCTGTTGTTGCCCAATCCGAATACCCATGATTGGTGACAACACTGCCCAAATGCTGAAACGTCTCATTTTCATACTCTACGGAAGCCTTCAGCCAGTTCTCACTATCCAGATACATGACGACGCCGCATTGATCAAAACGGTGCTTGCTGGCATATTCCGTCTTTACAACGAAAGAAAAGAATTTATCCTTTGTCCGCATTTGCAGAACCGGAGCATTATCATTTCGAAAGTGATAATATGTGCGCTGCCACAGATCCGTATGCGGATTGGTAATGATTTCAATCCGATCCTTATCATACGAATAAGACTTTGGGGTTCTTGTCCACTCAAAATCATGAATCTCAATCATACTCATTTCCCTCCATCATACTGGTATAATCCTTTCTATCATTGTATCACAAACCGTCTTCCTCTGCACCATAATGATAGAATTCCATTTTTCTTCCGTTTGTCCGTATTTCGATGGCTCCCTGCTCCGCTGTGATAAAAATCCTGCTTTCCACTGCGTGCAGTCGTTCTATCGTCTCCGGATGCGGATGTCCGTAAGGATTTTCTTGTCCGCAGGAAATACAGGAAACCACCGGCCTGATCCGTTCCAAGAATCCTGCCGATGAAGATCCGGAAGAACCGTGATGCCCTACTTTTAATATGTCATAGCTGTTTTTTAACCCCTCCGCCTGTTGCAGCAACCGTTCTTCCCCTTTCGTTTCCAGATCTCCGGTAAATAACATATCAAATCCACGATAAGAGACGGAAAGCACCATGCTCTCATTATTTGCATCAGACAGACCACTGTTTGTTATCGTCTCCATATCCGGGTACAAACAGTCAAGTTCAACTTCACCAAAAACCAGCTTATCCCCCGCATTCATTACCCGTACCGGAATCCCCGCTTCTTTTGCCTGTCGGGTCAGTTCCTGAAACTCCGGTTCCAAAGAGGCTTTTTCCGGAATCACCAGACAGCCGATTTGAATTTCCTTATTCTGATACCCAGCGATCATCTCCCGGATTCCGTTTACATGATCCTCGTCCATATGACTGACAAATACATAATCCAGCTTATGAAAGCCATAGTATTTCATTGCCGGAACAATTACATAGGTTCCCACGGATTTTCGTGAACTGCTGCCTCCGTCTATGAGAAGCCGATCCCCTTGTGGGGTTTCAAGCAGACTGCAATCGCCCTGCCCGACGTCCAGCATCGTAATCCTCAACGTGGAGGGTTTACACCAAACAAGCAGGAGAAGCATGAAAAGACCACATAACAATGCGGGGGTTTTCCGTTGCTTTCTCAGCAGGATACCGACTGCCAAAAGCCCTCCATAATACAAGAGCAACTGCCATGCCGAAGGCCGTCCTATGGGAAGACAGGCGCCGGGAAGCCGCTCGATAGACTGGCATAGCCACTGAAACAGATGCAAGATCCAGCTGCAGGGTAAAAATAACGCCGTACCTGCCACGGAGCTAACGGGAAAAAGCAGCAAGCCTAAAAATCCACAAAGCAAAAGGGGTGTCATAAGCGGGATTACGAACAGATTTAAGAAAAAACTATAGAGGGGATAATCAAAATAAAAGAAAACGATGATCGGTCCAGTGACAATCTGGATCATAAGTCCGGAAAGCGCACTGTCCGCCAGATAACGTTTCCAGCCATGCTCCGGATATTTTTCAAACCAGTTCGTCACCTCCGGTGTCAGAAGTCCAAGCGCCAATATAGCCCCAAAGGAAAGTAAAAATCCCGGCTCCTGCAGCAATAACGGACGTTGTATCAAAATACACAAGCAGGCAAGTCCGGCAGCAGTCAGCATATCATAGGTTCGTCCCAGAATATCTCCAAACACGGAGATCCCAAACATGAAAACCGCACGGACGACAGAGACACTACCGCCTGTTAAGATACCATATCCAATCAATAAAACCAGCGTAGGTATGCCGGCTGTCATATAAGACGCTCCCAGCCGACGGAGCATACGATAGAGGCTTCCGCCGATAATCGACAGATGCAGGGCGGAAATCGCCAGAATATGTGAAATACCGTTTCTCTGATACAAGCTGCGAATATCAGGGCTAAGCTCTTGGGAGGCTCCTAACAGGATTGCGCACATAAGGCCGGCATGTTCCTCTGAAAAATTAGCATCGATTATGGCAATCGCCCGTCCCCGTAACCGAACGAGAAATTGCCGGACAGATCCTCTCCCTTCTTCCACGCAAAGGACCCAATCGGTAAATCCCAGCCCGTCTATCCCTTTGGCCTGATAATAACTCCGTGTATCAAATTCTCCCGGATTCCTGGCCGCTTCCGGTAATTGCAGCTTTACCGCACATTGAATCCGGCTTCCAATGCCAAGCTTTGGTACGTCTTTGTTTTCACCATCTTCCAAAGCAGGATTTCCTGCATCATCATATATCCGTATCCGATATGGTATCGTACTGCCGATCTGCTTTCCCTCCAACCGGCTTGTTTCTATCAGCAAAATCCGATACGGTTTTGTTTCCTGAAGTTCTAATACCCGTCCTTCCAGTTCCCAGCTGGTATCCGGTTCCGCTTCCAATAGCATCTGTAATTTCTCCGGACTATGGCAGCGGCTGCTGTTTAAACATCCCAACCCCAAAAATACTATCAGCCAAAAAAGGAAGGGCTTGGCAGCATCCTTTGTTTTATTCCAGCAGAAACCTATTCCTGCTAACAAAATCATAAGAATCCCGATACCAAGCCCCACGGTTTCATTCCATTCTATTCCAATCCACTCACCGATAACAAACGCTGCGACTCCACACAGCAGCGGTCGTTTCGTCATACATATCCCTTTCTTTACTTTCTATTCGTTTTCTTCTTCCGGATCCATGACCAGCTCCATCTGACGTTCAAACATTCCGTCCAAAGGAATCGTCTCCCGATAAAAGTTCTGGCGTTCGCCATTGATCAAAAACTGTACCTTATCAATGGTAGGAAGCTCACATAAAGAATTCACTACGGAATAAATCGTTATCATGTCCTGACAGGTATCCAGTGTATTGTTGAATTCTACCGATAAATCTACATAACATACTCCATCTTTAATGGAAATCCGGTTCAGAGTCGTCCCCTCCGGAATCGTTGGATAATATCCGTCCCGTAAAGGACCGGTAATCAGGGATTCGATCACAAGCTGCTCTAACGATATATTATTGGTGATCTCTACCGCTTTATCATAGGTGAGCAGACCGTCTCCGGCTTCATTTGCAAAATAAATCGTAATCACTCCCGTTTGGAGAAATCCGCCTTCTTCCTCAGCATCTACAAAGGAAAATTCATCATATTCCTCTGTATATACCCCGGATTCCGGTGTCGACGAATCATAGATCATAAACTCAACCGTTTCCACATTTTCCAGTTGACACAAAGTTTTTGTAATAGCGGCCTTTGCCAGTACCTGAAGATATTCATCATTCAGTTCATTGGCCACATTCACCCGTATCTGCACCTTTCTATCCTCTTCAAGATATGCACAGTGGATCATTTTCATCGTATTTGCAATCAAATTTGATTTATTCTCTGGTTTTTCATTAAATATATTCGACAAAATGACCGATATGGTTTGCCTTTCACTTCCCTGTGGATCTATGGTGTAGACTTCAGACTGCAATTCATAGCCTGACTCATCAATACGATATAATAAAATGCTGTTTTCCGGCAATTCCACCACTTCTGTCGTTTCCAACCCCTGATTGGCACAGCCGAACAAAACCAAAAGCAGGCTGCATGTAAACCATATGCAAATCCATTTTTTCATAATGTATCCCTTCTCTCTAACTGATATAAATCAACGGGATCCTTACTGTAAACGTAGTACCCTCTCCCGGCTTACTATATAGCTTAATGGCACCTTTATGCAGTAAGATTGCATTTCGGGTAATGGACAGCCCCAGTCCGTTTCCTCCGGTTTCCCTGGAACGTGCCTTATCTACCCGATAAAACCGTTCAAATACCTGTTCCTGACAATCCTCCGGGATACCTACACCGGAATCTGCTATCTTTACATAGAAAAATTTATGATCCGCATCCAGAGTGACCTGAACCCAGCCGCCATCCACATTATACTTGACTGCATTTTCGATCAGGTTCGTAAACGCCAGAGACAGTTTTACCTCATCAATTTCGGCGACTACCTCCCGCACGCTTTCAAAAACCACTTCGATATTCCGTTTCGCTGCGATCGGACGGATTCGCTTTAGCAACAGTTCCAGCAGCTCATTGATCTTTACCGCTTCAATATTCAGATTCAATGCCTGCTTATCCAGCCGCACCAATGTCAGCAGATCCGTAATGATCTTATTTTCCCGGTCGATTTCATCTGCAATATCCGTCATGAATTCCCGGTACATTTCCGCAGGTACATCCTCCTGCACCAATAGAGAATCTGCCAAAACCTTCATGGAGGTAATCGGTGTTTTCAATTCATGGGATACATTTGATACAAATTCCTGTCTGGAGTTTTCCAGAGTTTGAATCTTTCCCAGTATCTGATTGAAGGTATCTATTACGTCCGTGATCTCCGTATTTCCTTCTACTTCTAATGGCTCGTCCAAATGTCCTTCTGAGACATATTGGAGCTTTCGGTTCAGAACCTTTAAGGGACGGGGAAGGACAAAAGCCAGAAGCAGGGAAAAAATCAGGGCAATAAAACTAAACAGAGCATACCATGTGCGTCCCTGCGCCTTCATATAGGTATCCGTTTCCTGTAAATCTCGAATCGATACCATGCAGATAATCACCCCCTGCGCCTTCTTCTGTTCCTCTGTGCCTTCTGCATTACTCCGGGTGGAAGAAGTAGAAGGTTCAATAGTAGAAGTAACCGTTGAGGAATCCAGAATCGGAACCATGATTTCCACATATTGATTCATAATCTTTGTGCTGTTAGGCGTTTTTCCCAGCATAATATCATGGACATCGTTGGACATCATATATTTATCCTGTTCAATGGTATATGTATCCTTAATGATGCGGTATTCGGAATCCACGATAATGATTCTTCCCTCCAGCACATTTGCCAGCTGGTCGATCTCTGTATTTAAATTATCTGTCGCATTCGAAATCATGAAATCATTTAATAGCACTTGGGCTGCCAAAATGTTGCACTGGCTCTGAATCTGTGAAATCCTGAATCGCAAGGACTGATTGTGATAAGAGGTCTGCAGAATCAGACCGGATATCACCATCATAATGAACATCGTTAGAAAACATGAAATAAATATGATAAATCGAAAGCTCTTTAGTTGTCGCAGCAGCAGCTTACCCTTGGAAATAATAGCCAACACCCCACTTCGTATGAATGTATTTCGGCTCTCCCGGATTGGTTTCTACTTTTTCCCGCAGACGCCGGATATGCACATCAACGGTTCTTACATCACCGGGATATTCGCTTCCCCAAATGGTATTCAGCAAGACCTCTCTGGAATATACCTTATTCGGGTGGAATACTAACAGCTCCAGCATATCAAATTCCTTAGCGGTCAGGTTGATCTCTTTCCCTTCGATATAAACCCGCCTGCTGTCACAATCCATACTTAAGTCCCCTACGGTAATCTTGCTGGCTTTCTCCTGAACGGCTTCCTTCTTACTGTTCCGGCGCATGATTGCCTTCATTCTGGCCTTTACCTCCAGAATATTAAAAGGCTTTGTGATATAATCATCTGCGCCATATTCCAGCCCCAGAATCTTATCCATATCCTCGCCTTTTGCAGTCAACATAATGATGGGTACATTTGAAAACTCCCGAATCTGCTGGCATACCTCCAGTCCCGTT
Source organism: uncultured Lachnospiraceae bacterium (assembly GCA_947589055.1). Taxonomy (GTDB): domain Bacteria; phylum Bacillota; class Clostridia; order Lachnospirales; family Lachnospiraceae; genus CAG-632. The sequence continues at coordinate 42,308 of CANPZL010000007.1, forward strand.
AGTTTCGGCAGCATAATGTCTAAAAGCACCATATCATATTCCGTCTTTTTCGCCAATTCCAGAGCCTCTTCTCCGTCGTAGGCACAGTCCACCTGCATATCGTCCTGCTCCAGACTGAATTTGATTCCTTTTACAATCAGCTTTTCGTCATCTACTACCAGTACCCTTTTCATAATTCACCTCATTCAACCGTAATATAATTCTGTATATTTTGAAATACCCCTTCTTTTATGCCAGGAATATTCATCAGTTCTTCTATCGTTGAAAATCTGCCCTGCGTTTCTCGATATTCTATGATCCGTTCTGCCTTGGAGGTTCCGATTCCCGGTAACGTCATCAATTCCTCTTTTGTTGCACGGTTGATCGAGATCCGACCATCTGCTCCTCCCCCATAGGCTTGCGTTTCCGTTAAAAGCACTTCTCCTGCCGCCGGTATATAAATCTTACATCCGTCCGTCACCTGTTCCGCCTGATTTACCGCACAGTCGTCTGCGTCCTCCAGCAGCCCGCCTGCCAGCTCAATAACGTCACAGATCCGGCTTCCCGGATCCAATGTGTAGACGCCGGGGGTTTGTACCTGCCCGCATATATACACATATAATTTTTCCGGTTTGGCTTCTGCTTCCTCCGCTTGCGTAACCGGCTCTGATTCCTCCGGATTTTCACTAAGCATCTCTGGTTCGACAGCTTCAGAATCCCCCAGCGGATAAATCTCTCCCGGATTCCGACAACTGGTCAGACACAAGGAAAAGCCAAGAATCCAGATACAGCGTTTTACAATGTAATACAATCTATGCAAATTTTACCTCTTTCTATTACACAGATCATAATAATATCACACGCATTTATTTTACCATAATTCGTCTCTATTACAATAGTAAATATGAAAATTTCTTTTTATCTTATGTTGAAATCAGACCTATTTCCACTTAAAGATAACGATACCAATAATGGCAACGACTACTCCGACCAGCTTGCTCCACTGGAATCCAACCTTATCCACTGCAAACCAGCCAAACAGTTCGATCAAGTACGCTACCGTCACTTGGGATACAACAATGAGCAGTACAGCCTGAGCCGGCCCTAACTGATTCATGCTGAGAATAACCGTCAGGGTAATAAAGGCACCGATCACCCCGCCCAAAAGCATATATTTATGATCGATCTGAAACAGACTTCCAATGTTGCTTTCCTGCCGCTCCTTAAACAGCCAGACTGCGACACAGATGATGAATCCGGTCAGCTGCACCCAACTGTTTGTCAGCCACGCACTCGTCTGCTTGGTAACGCCCGTATTAAATACGCCCTGAATACTCATCAATGCTCCGGAAATCAACGCAATAAGAATGCCCCACATAGCTTTGTCCTCCTTTTCGTATTATTGGTAGCATACGCAGGATTGCCAAATATATACAGGGCATTTTTTATTTTAATCGGGACTGCATGATCTCCTGTAGTCCGTTTAATTCGGCAGTGACATCCTTACCGTTCCAGATATTTTTAAAGCAGATTTCCGTATAAATCCAGAAATCACCATTCTCTAGCGCCTTCGGCACGGGAACGGTTGCCACATACTGATCATAGATAATACGTTCATTTCCATCTTCCCGTTCGAGAGATGCACGGGCCGATACCTGATGACTGAATGAAAACTGATTTTCCGCATATTCATAGGAAAGATATGCGGCAAATAAATTTGCATATTCGGATTGCTTGGTAAAAGGACTTACAAACGCACCATAGGTAATGGAAGGATCTTGAACGGACAATTCCCCGGACAGCGCCGGCACAGGACAAAGGGCATAGCTGCTGCCATAGGTTTCCAGTTCACCCGCCACATCCGTTTTCACGATTCCATATACCAAAGTTCCGTTTACAAGCTCTGACTTTACCTGTTCATAAGTACTGGTATCCACATCCATGGAAAAGTATTCATGAAGCGACTGGTAATAGGTCATATTCTGCACCACCTGAGCATTATTGACATTAAAGATCCCATTATCTTCACCATAATCGCCTAAAAGCTCAGCCCCGGTTCCCAAAAACAGATAATCACAAAAGGGATCCGCAATATCCCAACGAAAGATGACTTTGGAATTCGTCTCGTCCACAAAATTCACTGCAAAATCTGTAATACTTCCAAAGGTTTCCGGCTGTGTGGTTACACTGGTATCATAAATCATCACACAGGTATCAAAATATATCGGATAACCATATTCCGTTCCCTCCGAGGTCAACGCCCTTCTGGCAACTTCCGGATAATGCTTTTCCCAGAATCCGTCCGTATACAGAGAATTTTCCTCCGCCAGTCCCGCCATATGAAGCTTTCGCACCTCATCATTGGAGGCGATAAACAAATCCGGGCCGGTGCCATCAATATTTGCCTGGTTGATCGTTTCCAGATAATCTACGTCCCCCACATAACTGCAAAGAACCTCTACCCCGTATCGGTCATGGAAATCTGCCGCCGCCGCTTCATAATAAGGAGCCGCCTTTTCGTCGTGATACCAGAAAGTCAACTGTATGGGTGCTGCATTTTCATTACCGGTATCCGCTTCCGGACTTATCTGAGCAACGGTTTCCTCAAAGGTTTCATATGTAGTTTCCGTCGTTGACGGTTCTTCTGTCTTTTGACAGCCTGTCAGTCCAAGGATCAGAACGCCGCATAAAAAGAGCCTTCCAAGTTGTCCTTTCCGACAGAATGCTTTTCTCATTCTTTTTATCATGTGTTTTCTCATGCTTTGTAAAGATTCCTTCCTTAAAACAGAGGTTCTTTCAAAATTGCAGTACCGATACCTTTTGTAGTAAAGAATTCCAGCAGCAGACAATGTTCCACTCGTCCGTCCAGTACATGGACTCTGGATACTCCGTGATTGATCGCATCAATGCAGTTTGTGAGCTTAGGCAGCATTCCGCCTCCAACCACGCCTTTTGCGATAAAATTCTCTGCTTCTTCAACCGTCATCTCAGAAATCAAAGTATTTTTGTCAGTCGGATCCACAAACACGCCTTCTATGTCCGTTAAAAATACCAGTTTTTCCGCTTGGATCGCACGGGCCAAAGCACAGGCAGCATCATCTGCGTTAATATTATAAGAGGCAAAATCCTCACCAATTCCGATCGGCGCCACGACCGGTATAAAATCATTTTCCAGCAGTGTATCCAAGATCGAGCTGTCCACACGGGTCACTTCTCCTACAAACCCAATATCCTTTCCACCCGGCAGCTTTTTGGAGCAGGTCATCATTCCACCGTCTTTGCCACTGATGCCTACCGCTTTCAGCCCCAGACGCTGCATCATCTGCACCAGCCCCTTATTCACCTTGGAGAGAACCATTTCCGCAACCTCCATAGTATCTGCATCGGTTACCCGAAGCCCGTTGACAAACTGCGGTTCCTTGCCGGATAAGCGTACCCACTTACTGATCTCTTTTCCTCCGCCATGAACGATGATCGGCTTCATGCCGATAAGCTTTAATAATGCCACGTCCTTGATAACATTATATTTTAATTCTTCATCCAGCATTGCACTGCCGCCGTATTTGACTACGATTTTCGTACCGCTGAATTTCTGAATAAACGGTAATGCTTCGATCAGCGTCTGTGCCTTTATCAGCACCTGATCCATATTGTTTTCTTTATTTATCATTTCTTCTACCTCTGTTTTCTTTCTGCTTCTTATGAGCGGTAATCTGCATTGATCTTAACATATTCATAGGTTAAATCACAACCCCATGCGGTAGCAGTTTCCGTACCCTCCTGAACATCAGCCGTAATGGTAACCTTATCCGGCGAGAGAATCGCTGTCGCCAGTTCTTCATCATAATCCGTTGCGGTTCCATTCTCTACCAGCACCAGACTTCCTTTTTCACTGGATATTCGTATCTCCACCTGTTCCGGCCGGAAGAAAGCGCCGGAATATCCCATCGCACATAAGATTCTTCCCCAGTTTGCATCCGTACCGAATACAGCCGCTTTCGTAAGATTCGAAGTAATGATGGACTTTGCCAGCCGTTTTGCATCCTCCTTAGTACCGGCACGAAGTACTGTGGCCTCCAGTAATCTGGTGGCGCCTTCCCCATCTGCCGCAATGCTTTTGGCAAGAAACGTCATAACGGTCTTCAGCGCCTCATAAAAGCACTCAAAATCCGAATCCCGTTTTGATACCAGTGTGTTTTCCGCCTGTCCGTTTGCCAAAAGCAGCAGCGAATCGTTGGTAGAGGTATCTCCGTCTACAGATACCATATTGAAAGTCTCCTCGGTCAGTTCTTTTAGGCTTTCCTGCATAAGCTCTCTGGTGATCATCATATCTGTAGTTATGATTCCAAGCATGGTTCCCATATTGGGGTGTATCATGCCGGAGCCTTTGCACATCCCAGCTATCCTTATCGGCTTTCCCTGTATGGTAAATTCCAATGCGATTTCCTTTGCATGGGTATCGGTAGTCAAGATTCCTTCCGCTGCTGTATGAGCCGCTTCCGGATCTCGGCTAAGGCTCCTGCCCAGTTCTTGGATTCCACGACGAATGCTCTCCATCGGGAGCGGTTTTCCGATTACGCCGGTAGACAATACAAGCACCTGTTCCCTTCGTATTCCAAGCTCTTTTGCGGTCAGCGCCGCCATTTCCACCGTATCTGCATATCCCTTGCTGCCGGTACAGGCATTGGCAATTCCCGTATTGATCACCACTGCCTGCGCTGTTCCGCCTTGTTCGATACATTCCGTATCCCAAAGCACCGGTGCCGCTTTAACCAGATTCCGGGTAAACACCCCTGCCGCCGCACAAGGCACCCGGCTGGCCACCAGTGCCATGTCCGGTTTCGTTCTGCCCGGTTTAATCCCTGCCAATACGCCTGCCGCCTGAAATCCCTTGGGGCTGTTTATTCCTCCTGCAATTTCCTGTATACTCATTTTTCCTTCCTTTCCTATGGGAACACGGGAACCAGTTCCAGTCCTTCCGTTTCCGGCAGTCCAAACATCAGGTTCATATTCTGAACTGCCTGACCTGCCGCCCCTTTTCCGATATTATCCAATGCTCCCATAACAACGATTCGGTTTGTCCTGTTATCGAGTTTAAAATTCATATCCACATAATTACTTCCTTCCACCCACCTGGTTTCCGGATAGACCTCCGGATCCAGCAGACGGATAAAGTATTCTGCTCCATAATATTTTTCATATGCCGAACGTACCGCCTCTGCACTGACAGGCTCTGCCAGATTTGCATATCCGGTGATCAGGATTCCACGATTCATCGGCACCAGATGCGGCGTAAAGATTACGTTTAGCTTTTTCCCGGCCGCATAGCTTAGCTGTTCTTCGATTTCCGGTGTATGCCTATGGCTTAACACCCCGTACGCTTTGATATTTTCATTCACTTCGCAATAGAGGTTGGCGATCTTTGCGCTTCTTCCCGCCCCGGAGGTGCCGGATTTGGCGTCAATGATAATGGAATCCGGTTGAATGATTCCCTCCTTAACCAGAGGATAGAAGGCCAAAATGGAACAGGTCGTATAACAGCCCGGATTTGCTACTAATCTTGCGTGTTTTATATCCTTCCGGTTAATCTCACACAAACCATAGACCGCTTCCTGTAAAAAACGGGGACTTTGATGGCGGATTCCATACCATGCTTCATATACCGCTACGTCTTTCAGGCGAAAGTCTGCGCTGAGATCGATCACCTTTGCCTTATTCAAGATCCCTTCGTTTATCAAAGAAGCACACAAACCCTGCGGAGTTGCGGTAAAGATGACATCTACGGTATCCGCTAACGCCTCCATATTGTCATCCAGACAAACATTCTCTACGATCTGAAACATATTTCCATATACTTGATAATACTTACGGTCAATGTAGCTTTTTGAACCGTACCATACGATTTCCACATCCCTATGGCCTAAAAGCAGACGGACAAGTTCCTGCCCTGCATAGCCTGTCGCACCGATGATTCCTGCCTTGATCATGTTCTCCTCTTTTCCGCAGTTTCCGGGAAATATCCTATTTATATCCAGTCATTATACAACTGCATGGATTCGGATAATCGCTGATAACTGCTTTCCTTTGTTTTTAGTATGAATAATTATTCATTATTTTTGGATATTATTCTAACAGCTATCTGTTTTTCATAAATATTCGTTGAAAAACTGCTTGCATAATATGCATTATAGTTGTATATTTGTAATTAGTCAATGGCTAAATTGATATGCTGAACATTTTAAGGAGGATTATTCATGAAAGAGAAAGTCGTACTAGCCTACTCTGGCGGTCTGGATACTACCGCTATCATTCCTTGGTTAAAGGAAACCTACGATTATGAAGTTATCTGTGTCTGTATCGACGTAGGACAGGAAAGTGAATTAGACGGTTTAGAGGAACGTGCCAAGTTATCCGGTGCTTCTAAATTATATATCGAAGATGTCGTCGACGAATTCTGTGACGATTATGTCGTTCCTACCGTTATGGCAAACGGTGTCTATGAATATAAGTATCTGCTTGGTACTTCTATGGCACGTCCGGTGATTGCAAAGCGTCTGGTAGAGATTGCCAGAAAGGAAGGCGCTACCGCCATCTGTCATGGCGCTACCGGCAAAGGAAACGATCAGGTTCGTTTCGAGCTTACCATTAAAGCGCTTGCTCCGGACTTAAGGATCATTGCCGCATGGAGACAGCCGGAATGGACATTGGATTCCCGTGAGGCAGAGATTGAATACTGTCGGCAGCATGGCATCGATCTTCCGTTTTCTGCTGATAACAGCTATAGCCGGGACCGGAATCTATGGCATATCAGCCATGAGGGCTTGGAGCTGGAATCACCTGCAAATATGCCCAACTATGATCATCTGCTGGTATTAGGCACCTATCCGGAAAAAGCGCCGGAGGAAGGGGAATACGTAACCATGACCTTTGAAAAGGGAATTCCGGTAAGCATTAACGGAACGGCCATGAAGGTATCGGATATTATCCGGGAATTAAACCGTTTAGGCGGAAAGCATGGTATCGGTATTGTGGATATTGTAGAAAACCGGGTTGTCGGCATGAAATCAAGAGGCGTATATGAAACGCCGGGCGGCACAATCCTGATGGAAGCCCATATGCAGTTGGAAGAATTGATTTTAGACCGTGACACGCTGGCATACAAGAAAATAGTAGGCAATAAATTTGCCGACCTTGTGTATGAAGGAAAGTGGTTCTGTCCGCTTCGGGAAGCATTACAGGCATTTATTGAAAAGACACAGGAACGGGTGACCGGCGAAGTGAAATTCAAGCTTTACAAAGGAAACATCATTAAGGCTGGTACGACTTCTCCTTACTCCCTGTACAGCGAGGAGCTGGCAAGCTTTACGACCGGCGACCTTTACGACCATAAGGATGCGGAAGGTTTTATCAATCTGTTTGGTTTATCAATGAAGGTTCGTGCTATGTTAGACGCTAAGCGGGAACAATAGAAATTCAAAAGATGGCACAGTCCTGTATTCAAGACTGTGCCATTTTTATGTCCAGTATGTTCCTATGCCTGCTTCCGATAACTCAAGCGATATTTATCCGCAATCTGTGCAATAAATTCTGAATTCGTAGGCTTTCCCCGGTTCACATTGATGGTATATCCGAATATTTCCTGCAAAACCTCAGCGTCACCCCGATTCCATGCCACCTCTATCGCATGGCGGATAGCACGTTCCACACTGCTGGCAGTCGTGTTATATTCCTTTGCGATCGTAGGATATAAGAGCTTCGTGATATAATTCAACACGGCAATATCATGGACCGCCATGATAATCGCAGTCCGTATATACTGATACCCCTTAATATGCGCCGGCACGCCGATTCTTCTCATGATTTCTGTAATCTGTGCCTCCAAAACACTATCCTCGGTCTTTGAGATCAGATCCGCATACTGTTGTTTGCTTTCATAGCAGCGTAATGCTGCATTTTTCTTTTCCCCCTCAGCAAATGGCTCATAAAGCTGTACAATCCGGTTGTATACCGTTTCCAGACGATATGGCTTCATGATGTAATAATCCACGCCGGCCTGACAAGCGCAATCCATAATCGTAGGATTATCCACAGAAGAAAGGATAATCACTCTAGGCAGTCTTGGAACTTCCAGATTCCCCACCAATTGTTCCATGATCCCAAGTCCGTCGATTTCAGGCAGGATCATATTCATTAGAACCACATCCGGTCTTAATGCCAGAATTTTACTGTAAGCCTTTTGTCCGCTATATTCTATGCCGACAATCTGAATATTCCTCTTTTGATTAAAATAATCCGACAGTTTTTTCCCCTCTTCCTTACTGTTTACAGCAATCATCAATTTAATCATAAAAACTACTCCCTTCTACATATTTTCTCTCATTATATGGAAAATTCTGGAATTCAAATAGAAATCAAATGGAATACAAATTGAATTCGTTGTCGATATAGAACGATTCGAGCCGGAAATCTTCCGGCTCTGGTTTTATTTTTATACATATTTAGACAATGAATAATTACGATACTCTGCCCATTCGTAATCTTTCATATATTCTCCGTAATATGACATCGCTGCTTCTTCCTTTCCCTCCAGCATCTCATATAAGTCACAACGGAACAATTCCATATTCACACTCCTGTGTCCTCGTGAAACAATCAGCAGATCCTCAATTCCATACCCTTTCAATTCCTCATAAAGTGTTTTACAAAGCTTACTGCATAAGGATTGTGTTGCTTCATCCTTTGGTCTGCCCTCCCACAATGTGGATATGATCTGATCGGAATCTACCACACCGCCCTGCCGGTCGATCAGTAATGCCAGCAGTTCCTTCGCTTTTGCACTTTTGAAAATAATCGGCCTGCCATCTACGAATAAATCAAAATGCCCGAAGGTTTTTGCAAAAATCCGCTTATTTCTTAAACGATATTGCAGATCTGCGGATTTTACTGCATAGAGCATATCTTCTGCAGTATACGGCCGCAATAAATATGCAACTGCTCGCAGCTTCAGTAATTCTGCGATATTTGTCTCGGATTCAACCATAAATATCAGCAGGATCTCCGGTTTTATCTGTTGAAGCTGCCTTCCCAATGCGATACCTTCCCCTGAGATGCCGCTGCTGATCACAGCCAGGTCTACTTCCTGACTTTTTACATAATTGATTGCTTGATTGGTGCTTTCAAATATACCGTTGATTTTAACATTCGAAAATTCTTCAGCAATGGATTGAAATAAAGAACTTGTTTCTGATTCGCAATTCACTAAAATGGTTTTCATAGCACTCATCTGCAAATCCAAATTCAAAATAGGGATCGTGGGCTTTGCCTCTGTACATGATAAGTAAGTAAACTTAGGGAGGTTCCACAAACTAATACAAATGGCTCATAAACCCACGCAATGAATTACTTTTCACTTTTATTTACCTTCATCATCTGTCGACAGATTTTGGCCTACCTCTGTTTCATCTAACACGTCATTATCAATCAGTACTTGACCAAACCCCATTTCCTTTACTGTCATGCCACCTAAAGAACGCCGCTCCTGCTCGTCCAGTTCTTCCCGCATCTTTTGCACCTTTTCAATGGCGACACCGGAAATCATAGCTACCTCTTCCACATCAATCTGTCCCTTTAACATCTTATATGCCATATCGACTTTCGCCTGTTCTGATCGATTCATACTACACCTTCCTCTAACTTTTTCTTGTTTTATTTGTTAAAAGATTCGTATTTCTTCCTTTCCTGATCCAAAAAGGATTCATTCTGTGCAACCACTTCCTGCATAGCCACCTGTCCTGGTCCGCCGATCGTATTCCTCTTACCTACACAAGTTTCTAAGCTGATAGCATCATATATATCCGCTTCAAAAGCCGGACAAACCGCCTGAAATTCCTCCAGCGTCAGATCATCCAGCGCAATATTTTTTTCAATGCAATGCAATACCAGTTGTCCAACAATGCCATGCGCATCACGAAACGGAACACCATGGTTGACCAGATAATCAGCGGCATCCGTTGCATTTGTAAAGCCCTTTTTTGCACTTGCTTCCATTTGCTGCTTCCGTAATGTCATGGTATCCAGCATACCGGTAAACAAGGTTAGACACCCCTTTACCGTATCCACTGCATCAAACGTCCATTCCTTATCCTCCTGCATATCCTTATTATATGCCAAAGGGATTCCCTTCATCGTCGTCAGCATTGCCTGCAATGCTCCATATACCCGTCCTGTTTTTCCCCTTACTAACTCCGCTATATCCGGATTTTTTTTCTGTGGCATGATCGAACTTCCGGTACTATATGCATCGTCTAACTCGATAAACTGATATTCATTGGAATTCCACAGGATCACTTCTTCCGAAAAACGGCTTAAATGCATCATAATAATAGAAAACGCCGATAAGGACTCTATAATATAATCCCGATCCGATACAGAATCCATACTATTTAAGGTAGGGCCATAAAAATCCAGCAACTCTGCTGTCCGCTCCCGCTTCAACGGATAAGTGGTTCCCGCCAGAGCTCCTGCCCCTAATGGACAATAGTTCATACGTTCATATATGTCGGTCAATCGGGCATAATCACGCTTAAACATTTCCATATATGCACCAACATGATGCGCAAAAGTAACCGGCTGGGCCTTTTGCAGATGGGTAAAGCCGGGCATATATGTATTCAGGTTTTCTTTCATTAAACGGTGAAGCACCCGCATAAGAGCAAGCAGGAGCATTTTTACCTCTGCCAGTTCCTCTCTGACATATAATCGCATATCCAGAGCGACTTGATCGTTTCGACTACGGCCAGTATGCAGTTTTTTTCCGGGTTCCCCTATCCTTGCGATCAGGTTGGCTTCCACAAAGCTATGAATATCCTCATATTCATCAGTGATCATCAACCTTCCTTCCTTGACGTCCAAAAAAATAGACTCCAAACCCGTAAGAATCCTGTCACGCTCCTGTTCCGTTAAGATTCCTGCCTCTGCAAGCATCCTCACATGGGCCTTGCTGCCCTGAATATCCTGACGTAACAATCTCTTGTCAAATGAAATGGATGCGTTAAAGCTATATACGAACTGATCGGTTTCCTTTGTAAAACGTCCGCCCCATAATTGTGCCATTGCTCTACTCCTTATTCCTTTTGTACTAAAAGCTATATTACACTAATCTCGCCTTTTTCTCAAGTCCTATCCATAGGCAAGGCATTGGTAATTCCACTCTATCTTTTTAGAATATATAATAGCACAACCAAAAAGCCTACAACGCAGTTCCATACCTTGTAACCATTTCGTTCATTTGAATAAGAACGCTATTTTTTTGAACGTGTGAGCTTGTTTCATATTTACGAAGTAATCTTACTCTTTTTCCTCGTATATGCAAGGAACTGTCAGGAATCAAAAAAAGAATCTTTGAGGAAAAATTACGGATTTCTTCCTTATTGTTTCTTACAGGTTACGGATTTTTTATCCTCTTGGTATCTGTACAATATCACATATGATTATAAAATGAAAATTGGAGGTATATTATGATCGAACAAAGGAAAATCGGCTCCCGTATACAGGAATGCCGTAAGCAACATAGACTGACTGTAGAACAGCTTGCAGAAATAGTCGGAATTTCACCGGAATTCTTACGTGCTATAGAATCCGGTCAGAAAGGAATGTCTCTAAATACGCTTACCAATTTGTCGGTTGCTTTGCAAACCTCTACTGATTATCTCCTGTTTGGTTCACTATCGGAAGAAAAATATCTGGTCATGCTTCAGGTTCTGCAGACCTGTCCGGAAAAGAGAATGGAAGAATTGGCACTCCTTGTCAAAAAGATTTTAGAACTATGTCAATAACGGCTATTGCTTCATATAAACGTCCAATTTTCGATATGGTATTTCAATCTCCGCCAAGTCCAGAGCTTCCTTTATCGCTTCCATAACATTCCATTTTGCCTGCCAGTAATTCTCGGTCTTCACCCATACATGAATTACCATTTCAAGGGAGCTTTCTCCAAAAGCGTCCAATACTATGTCGATTGGTTCCTCCTGTAGAATCAGAGGCTCCTGCCGAAGGATTTCTTCCAATATGGCTTTTACCTGTTTCACAGGCGTCTGGTAGGCGACCGGTATCGTCAGATCCAGCCGGCGCTTTTCCTGCTTTGTCAGATTCGTCAGACTGGAATTGGACAGGACACCATTGGGAATCACTACAACTTTTCCGTCAAAGGTGCGCAGTCTGGTATAAAAAATGTCGATTGATATAACCGTACCTTCATTTTTATGGGTATCTTCCAGAATATAATCCCCAATAACGAAGGGTTTAAGAATCAGTATTAAAACTCCGCCTGCCAGATTCGAAAGACTTCCCTGCAGGGCAAGTCCGATGGTCACGCCCACGGTTCCCAGCAAGGTAACAAAAGAAGTAACTTGAATCCCCATAATGGATATGGCGGTTATTATCACTACTACATAAAGCAGGATATGGATTACAGAATTTAGAAAAGAACGAACCGTAGGATCCAGCTTTGACTTTTCAAAAGAACGCTGAATCAGCCTAAGAAGCCATTTCGATATCCGCAGCCCAATCCAAAGGAAAGCCAGCGCCAAGAGAATACTGCCTGCTTTTTCTATCAGCCAGTTCCAAATATGGTTAAGCTGCTGCTCATAAAAGCTAAAATCCGGTTCCGATGTTAGTATCAATGATGACATCAGCATTTTCAGCATATGTTTCCCTCCACATCAAACAAGCGGCTTTCTTCTTACCGTCTAAATCGATTTCATTCAAACTCAATGCAGCTTAAAGACGGATATTGAAAGCGGCGGAATATAGATCTCAATGGAATCCTCCCGTTCATCGCAGGGTTCCTTCTGGCTGATACGCAGTCGTTTATTTTTCTTTCCTTCACCGCCAAAGCGTTCCTCTTCGCTGGTAAAGATCTCCCTGTACTTTCCCGGATAGGGTACGCCGATTCGGTAACTTTCATGCTCCACCGGCGTAAAATTACAGACAATCACCAGTGTATCCTCTTTTCTCGCAGTTTTCCGGGTAAAGACCAAGATACTTTCATTGGATGCAGTACTGTTGATCCATTCAAAGCCCTCCGGGCGGTCATCCCATTCATATAAAGCAGGTTCCTTTTGATATAAAGCATTCAATTCCCGATAATAATCCTGAATACAGACATGGGCATCGAATTCAAAGATTCCCCAATCCAGCTCGTCCGACTCGTTGAATTCCTTAAACTGCGCAAATTCCTGCCCCATAAAAAGAAGCTTTTTCCCCGGATGTGTCATCATAAAACCATATGCCAGCCGCAGATTGGAAAATTTATCTTCATATCCGCCAGGCATCTTAGCGATCATGGAACCCTTTTCATGGACTACCTCATCATGGGACAATACCAGAATGAAATGTTCACTATAGGCATATACCATACTAAAAGTCAATTCGTTATGATGATATTTCCGATACAAAGGATCCAGCTTCATATAGTTCAAAAAATCATTCATCCAACCCATATTCCACTTATAATCAAAGCCTAAGCCCCCCGCAGCTACGGGATGGGAAATCATCGGCCATGCAGTTGATTCCTCCGCTATCATGACACAGCCGGGATACCGTTCCTTCATAACCTGATTTAACTGCTTCAGCATATCTATCGCATCCAAATTTTCATTGCCGCCATATTGATTGGGCAGCCAGTTTCCAAAATCCCTTCCATAATCCAAATACAGCATAGATGCCACCGCATCCATACGGATTCCATCCACATGATATTTATCCGCCCAAAACAGGGCATTAGCGATCAGGAAATTCTTTACCTCCGGTTTTCCGTAATCAAAAATATAGGTTCCCCAATGCGGATGTTCTCCTCGCCTCGGATCCTCATGTTCATAAACACAGGAACCGTCAAAGCGTCCCAGACCGTTTTCATCCTTCGGAAAATGCGCAGGAACCCAGTCGATGATCACGGAAAGGCCTTGACTATGCATATAATCCACAAAATACATGAAGTCCTCCGGTTTTCCATACCGTGCCGTAGGCGCATAATATCCGGTCACCTGATACCCCCATGAGGGATCATAAGGATGCTCCATGATCGGCATTAACTCAATATGGGTATAGTTCATATCCTTCATATACTCTGCAAGCTGTACCGCTAATTCCCGATAATTAAAATATTCCCTTCCATCAGTGGGCCGCTTCCACGCACCCAGATATACCTCGTAGATGGACATAGGTTGTCCCACGTCCTTTTTCTGCTCTCTCTGCTCCATCCATTCCTGGTCTGTCCATTGGTAATTTTGAAGATTTGTAACAATGGAAGCGTTACAGGGGCGAAGCTCGGCAGCATTCCCATAAGGGTCTGTTTTCATGACCAATGCACCGCCTCTGGAACGGATTTCATATTTATAGATCTCCTGCTCGGATACCCCCGGAATAAACAGCTCAAAGATTCCGGAATAAGGAAGACGTCGCATCGGATGCAGCCTCCCGTCCCATTGATTAAAATCCGCAACGACACTGACCCGTTCCGCATTCGGCGCCCATACAGCAAACAAAACACCGGAAACGCCATCTACTATCATGGGATGCGCACCCAGCTTTTCATAGATTTCATAGTGCATTCCCTCATTAAACAGACTGATGTCAATAGAATCGATTACAGAATCAAACATATAGGGATCGATCAACTCTGCCGTGGAGCCATCTTCGTAGTCCAACCGCAGTTTATAGTCAAATCGACGGCATTTCGTAATCTTTACGGAGTAAAACCCAGGAACCCGTTTTGCTTCCATAGGGTATTTTTTACCGTTCTTCGTATTGATCACGGTAACCGCTTTTGCCTTTGGCTGAAAAGTATTAACATAGAGATCATCTATACACTCATGCATTCCAAGAATATGATGCGGATTGTCATGTCTGGCCTTTACCAAAGCATCTACTTCCATCCAGTTGATCGCAAATACATCTTTTTTTGTTTTCATGATTTACCCCCTATATCTGATGAATAAAGATACCGCTTCGCAGCTTTGGTTCAAACCAAGTTGATTTCGGCGGCATCCGTCTGCCGGCATCCGCCACTCGAAACAGTTCCAAGATAGAAGTGGGATACAGGGAAAATGCCAGACACATATCACTCTCCGCTCTTCGTTCCAGTTCTTTCAATCCCCGGATTCCACCAACAAAACCGATCCGTTCATCGGTACGTGGGTCTGAAATATGTAACAGTTTTTCAAATACTTCCCTTTGCAGAATGGAAACATCCAGCCCCTCTACCGGATCCTCTCTGTATAACTCGGCATGGGCTTTCAGGGTATACCATTGCCCATTCAGATACATACCGAATTCTGACTTATGGGCCGGTGCGACCATCTGTCCGGAAGTTTGAATCTCAAAGCTTTCACTGAGCCTTGCTAGGAATTCTTCTTCTGTCATTCCCGCCAAATCCTTGATCACCCGGTTATACGGAAGGATCATTAACTGGTCATGCGGAAATAAAACAGACAAAAAATAATTAAACTCCTCTGTACCATCATAATCGGGGTTCTCTTCCCTGCGTTTCAATCCTACCTTGACTGCTGATGCCGCCCGATGATGGCCGTCAGCGATATAAATGCGATCAATCCGGCGAAATCCTTCTCTGATTTGCTGAATCTCTTCCTCTTGTTGCATCACCCAGACAGTATGTCCAATCCCGTCCGATGATGTGAAACGATAAACCGGTTCATTTTTACGAATCCGATCTACTACAGCATTGATCTCCTCTTTTGCACGATAAGTTAAAAAAATCGGTCCGGTCTGGGCATTACAGGTATCCACATGGCGAATCCGATCCAGTTCCTTTTCTTCCCTTGTATCTTCATGTTTTTTGATTACACCGTTCTGATAATCATCGATGGAGGCACAGGCAACGATTCCTACCTGGGAACGTCCATCCATTGTCAATTCATATATATAATATACCTCTTTTTCTTCCTGTAGATAGATACCGTCCCGGATCATGTTATCTAAGGTTTCCTTTGCCTTCCGATAAACTGCGGGAGAATACATATCCACTTCATCTTCAAACTGTGTCTCTGCCCGGTCTACCCGTAAAAAAGAAAGCGGTTCCCGCTGAACCTCCAGCTTTGCTTCTTCCCGATCATAAACATCATAAGGAAGCGCCGCTATCCGGTCTACTAGCTCGGCTCTCGGACGAAAGCCCCGAAATGCTTTTATTTCTGCCATATATCTATAATCTCCTTTGTATTTTCGCCTGCTTTCATGTTTACATATAGTATCATTTTACATCAAAAAGAAGAAAAATCCAAGTATAATTGGCTTCAGAATCACTTTTTCTCAATATTCGTTTTAAATCCTTACTTTTTTTGGCTTGTTTATACAAAAACACCGCAAAAAGTAAAATCTTTTTGCGGTGTAACTGACCTTCTATTAACCTCTAAGCTTTTTAACGGTCGACTGGATCGACTGCTGGAATTCCTCCTCAGAGGAATTTTCAAAAATAATCAATTCCTTAATATTCGTCGGCGGAGTATAATTCTGCGACGCAACATATTCGTCCCAATGCTGCAGCTTCCAGCTGTCCCGGTCTGAATTTCGCTTAATCATTCTCTGATGGCACACTTCAATCGATGTATTTACCCAAACTACCACCAGTTCCGCTTCCTTCTTTGCCAGACGTTCCCGTAATTTGTTCAAATATTCATCGTCCCGTATCTCATCTGTAAAAGGAGCATTGATCAAAACCGTATCATTATATTCCAGGGCTTCCATAGCAATATCCAGAATCGCATAATATTCGTAATCCCGTATCTCCCTCTGGAAAAAATCCGAAGAACGATTATATTCTTCATTCGCCACCTTAAAAATCTGCTTTGACAATACGATGAGCGTATCCTTATCCAAATATACACAATTTGTCAATGCTCTCGCCAGCTGCTTCGTAACATGAGTCTTTCCACAGGCAGGTGGTGATGTAACCAAAATCAAGTGCTTCATTGCTATTCCTCCCGGTAAATTATCGCTACTAATGAAAATTTTAGCATATATTTTTTTCTTATGCAATATGAAATTGCCCTGCAAGAACCGCAAAATGCATAACCATTTCACATCTTAATGACGGCCGCCGCCACCGCTATGGCCGCCACCGCCGCCACCGCTATGACCGCCGCCTCCGCCACCGCTGGAGGTATCGATATGCCGCTGCGTCGTATGCTTGGCCAAGAAAACATCCTGCCGTGCAGTAACGGTAGCCTGACCGCCTTGCACATAGGTTCCTTTATCTACGGTACGCTTTCCTAGCTTCTTCGTAAGATTAAACAAGATAAAAATACCTACGACCATAAGGGAAATCATAACCACCCAGCCATCCTTAATATGTACTTCTATGATATTCATGGCAACCATATCCGCAGTCAGATGATCGATCATCCTTCGATAACTCATATAAGGATTCACATTGGAATACTCCCAAACATCTTCCTCTAACTCCAATAATGCAGAATCACTCAGATAAATCTCATAAGCCTTATCATAAACTCTGTCACCGGAGGCTCCTCTGTATGCAAGGAATGCCGACTCTGCACTGCCATTTAAATCAAACCAGTTATCCACATAGATCACACCGGCACCGGTAGAATTTCCGGCATTGGCATTCGTGTAATGTCCATCATAACCGAATTTAAAATATTCATAGAAATCTTCCGCAAAGTAAATGGTATTATTATATGTGGAATCATAGGGATCACTTCCCACATCTTCATCTATGGTTACGATCACTATATCCAGTCCCAACTGTTCCTGTCTTTTGTCGATCAATTTTTGCAGTTTTTGTTCCTGTACATCTGTCAGTACGTCCGCATAATCAAACACCCGTCTGGTAAAGGTACACTGATCATTGTTTCGCTCTCCAATTCTTGCCTTTCTGGAGGCAGTTCCTGCCTTTACATATAAAAAGGAAAACAAAAGCAATCCAAGAATGACACAGCAAAGGATACATACAAATTTTAAATATTTCTTCATTCTACAGCACCTCCACCACAAATTGCAGAACCTTTAGCAGCAGCAATATACCTGCAAATAAGGTCCCTCCGGCAAAAAAGATCTTACTGGTGCTTTTGGGCAGTTTCCCATAAACCTTACCGGTCTGTCCGTTTATATAATATTCAAAATTGGTGTTATGATACCGATATACATATTTCCAAACCGGCATCATGGCAAATTCACGGGCGTTCGGCTGATGGGTAAACTGCTTCTGAGAAGGCCTCAGGCTGTTATAGCCGGTCATCGTTGAGTTTAACCATGCTTCCGTATCCATATCCGCTTTGGATTTTGCCCTTTTCTCCAGCTCCACCGGTGTCTGATTATAGGTTTCCCCCTGAAAGCCAGACAGATACTTTGGCTGAAAGGCTTCTAAATCCTTATATTCATAAGGCTCCATAAGATCCATAATCTGATCTGGCATCGGAATAGAAGCATCAACCGGAATCCGTTTGAAATCAATATCCATTTCCCGGTATACGTTATACTCTGATATTTCCGTATATTCTATATCTCCGCTTCTCCATTTCCGTACCTTTGTTCCGATTCCGCTCCATACTGCATGGGTATCATAACTGTACAGCCAGAACGGTACATAATTTCCCTTCAAATCTTCCAGTGTCCGCTGGGATAAAAAATCATTGGGACAAAATAACTCATCCTTAAATTCCTTCCGCAGCAATTCCGTTGCCTGTTCTTTCGAGAATCGAAATGGAAGCACCAGATCCGGTCCATACGGATATGTGATCTTTTCGTCAATAATATTATAGGCGCCGCAATATTCACAGCGAGTGGCTGATGTAAAATCATTTACTTTCAAAGCGCCACCGCAGGCAGGACAAGTATAAGAATCCTCCTGCTTCACTATTTCTTCTGAATTGACAGAATTACAACTAACGCAAATCATATTGCCGCTTTTGGGATCATATACAACGTTTCCCCCGCAATTCACACATTTAAACTGCATTTTTTCCTCCCTGATCTTTACAATCAATTTCTTTATCTTCTGCTTTCAGGCTCTTCAATCTTCCGCATTCAGTGTACCCTGACGCATCTGCGTCTGAATATTGGTATCCACTGCATTCCGTTTCGGATTGGAGCAGCCGGTAAAAGCCAAAAGCAAAAGCATAACCAAACCGACAGCCAATATTCTTTTTTTCACGTTTTCTCCTCCCTTATCCATGCTTTCTGCCTGCCTTTTCGTTCCGCAAGCAAGAGTTTTTATAAAAAAATTATATCACAATTCAACAGTACAAGCAATCATGCATAGTATATCATTGTAAACTTATCATTGGAGGCAATGACATGAGTGATTTATCAGCAACTCAGTGTGGAAGCTGCGGAGGAAGCAGCGTATTTGGGGGCAGCAGCTGTTCCTGCATTATCATTATCCTGCTTCTTCTTTCCTGCTGCGGCGGCAATAACGGCTTCTTAAACAGTAACAATGACTATGGCAATGGATGCGATTCCTGCTGGATCATTATCCTGCTCCTGTTGTTCTGCGGCTGTGGAAATAACGGCAGTGCATACAACAATGGCTGTGGCTGCGGCTGTTAATCCTGCTGCACCCGGCAACAATCATGGGAACTGTCTTTCGACAGTTCCCCTTTTTGTAATCGCTTCTGAGATTCATGCATATAGTATCAATAAGGAAATTTTGTCTTCCCATAATGGACAGACATCAGAATTGAAAGGAGCGGTATGAAAGAACCCTTCCAGCATCCCCTTGACAATCTCTATCCGAACAACAGTCTTCTGTTATTGGAAGCCTTGATTCCATATGTAGATACCTCTCTGAAGTTTCCGTTGGCAATGCTGATAAAAATGCAGGAGCTTCGTTATCTGATGCAGGCGTTTCAGAATCCTTCCTGTATGGAGGCCTGCGGTTTTAACCGTGGAACCGAAAATTCTGAAGAAATGCTTACCAGCCTATGCAAAATCATGGGCTTTGATTTTCAGGAAAAACTGAAGCAATTACAATCCATGCAGAATATGATGAATACCATGCATATGATGAATACCATGCAGGGCAGTTTTACTGAAACAGCTTCTCCAAATATAACGGAGCCACCATCCAACGACACATTTCAGGGATTTCAATCCGACAGTAAAACAGATATGATTACTGCCATACGTCAAATTTTATCGGAACAGGAAGGTGAATCATATGAACCGAGAACTACTACGCCAGATTTCTCCGGCAAAACTTAGGATTCTTTTAGAACTAATGGAAGAAAGCAAAGGGAAGGGACCGGATTCCATGATGACATTGCTATTACAGGCAAACCAGAAAATGCAGCAGCAAGGACTGCAATTTACCTCCGATGAATCCAAGCTGGTGCTGGATATGCTGAAGGAAACTATGTCCCCCGCTGAGGTTCAACGGATTGAAATGATGCAGTCCATGCTGGCAAACCTGCAACGCTGATCAAAGTTATTCCCATTTGTCAATATCTCTGTTACGAACCGCCAGATCATGCACATAATGCTCCAGTTCTTCTTTGGAATTAAATTCCGACAGATGCTTTTCTATCTGCTCTCTGGAGACATCATCATAGCTGTTTAGCACTTGATCCAGTTCGTCACGCTTTTTCTTATCTAAATTGGGAAAGCCGGTCAATGCTGCCATTAAAGCTGTATTTTGAAAGAAAAAATCATTATTAAACATAAAATCACCTCGTAGTTAGTATGTTGCTGCGAGGTGATTTTATGTTTTAAATTTTTTCCAGATGTAAGCTTTTATTTTTGAACAAAATTTACAATCTTGCCCGGAACATAGATTTCTTTGATCAGGGTTCCGTTTAACTTATCCTGTACCGCTTCTTTTGCCTTTTCCAACACATGTTCTTTGGCTTCTTCCGCCCCTATCATGACAGTGGCACGTGTTTTACCGTTAATCTGAACCGGAATTTCGATTTCGTCGTCTTTCATTTTTTCTTCGTCATAAACCGGCCATTTCTGATGGAAGACGGAATAGGTTCCCCCAAGTGCTTCCCAAAGTTCTTCCCCGATGTGCGGAGCAAAGGGTGCGATCATGATAACTGCCGCCTGTAGGGTTTCCTTATCCACGCCGGTAGTTTTCGTCAGTTCCACGAACTTATTGTTGTATTCCATAAAGGCACTGACAACTGTATTCAGGCTAAACTGTTCAAACCGGGTAGTCACATCCTTGATCATCTTATTACGCAGTTTTATCAGGTCCTTAGTAGGTGTGATTTCCCTATCCTTATTAGTCATTACCATGTTATAAAAACGGTTGATGAACCGATACACGCCTTCAATACCGCTGTCATCCCAGATAGAATCCAGCTCCGGAGGTCCGATAAACAATTCATAAAGCCGCAGGGAATCACAGCCGTAATCCCGTACCATATCGTCCGGTGAGACGATATTTCCCAGGGATTTACTCATCTTTGTAGCGGCACCGGTCTGTGCGTCCCGCCCGCAGACCATACCCTGATTAAACAGTTTCTGGAACGGTTCTTCAAAGTCTACAACTCCTATATCATGAAGAAATTTCGTATAGAATCTTGCATATAACAGATGAAGTACCGCATGTTCCACACCACCGATATACATATCAACAGGCAGATATTTGTCAGCCTTTTCCCTGTTTACCAGTTCTTTGTCATTTTTATTATCAACATACCGCAGGAAATACCAGGAAGAACCTGCCCATTGCGGCATAGTGTTTGTTTCCCGCTTTGCCGGTTTTCCGCAGCAGGGACAAGTCGTATTCACCCATTCCGTAATCGCTGCCAACGGAGATTCTCCGGTTCCCGTAGGCTGATAGCTCTCTACATCCGGAAGCAGTAAAGGCAACTGCTCTTCCGGCACCGGTACCGCCCCGCAATCCGGACAATGGACAATGGGAATCGGTTCCCCCCAGTATCTTTGACGGGAAAATACCCAGTCTCGCAGCTTATAATTGGTCCTTTTCTTGCCAAATCCCATTTTTTCTATCATTTCCGGTGCTTCCCGTTTCAAAACGGCGGATTCCATACCATTCCACTCGCCGGAATTTATCATGGTTCCGGAAGCCTCCGTATAGGCTTCCGTCATATGCTCAATTTCCTTTCCGTCTTTTGCGATTACCTGAATGATCGGAAGGTCGAATTTCTTCGCAAATGCAAAATCCCGTTCATCATGAGCAGGTACGCACATGATCGCCCCGGTTCCGTAATCTGCCAAAACATAGTCAGACAGCCAAATCGGTACTTTTGCGCCATTTAACGGATTGATAGCATAACTGCCGGTAAATACGCCGGTTTTTTCCTTGTCCTGCATCCGATCCACATTAGACTTCATAGAAGAATCATAGATATACTGATCGACTGCTTTTCGGGTTTCATCGGTTGCGAGAGAGGAGGCCAGCTTATGCTCCGGCGCCAATACCATAAAGGTAGCGCCATATAGGGTATCCGGCCGCGTGGTATAAACGGTTATGGTTTCCTCTCTATCCTCTATCTTAAAATCCACCTCTGCGCCATAAGAACGTCCAATCCAATCGGACTGCATCTTTTTTACCTTTTCCGGCCAATCCAGTGTATTCAGGTCCTCCAGCAAGCGATCCGCATAGGCCGTGATCTTTAACATCCACTGCCGCAGGTTCTTCTTTGTTACCTCGGAGTGGCAGCGTTCGCATTTTCCATCTACTACCTCTTCGTTTGCCAGACCGGTTTTACAGGAAGGACACCAGTTGATCGGCATTTCCTTTTCATATGCCAGTCCTTTCTTAAACATCTGGATAAAAATCCACTGGGTCCATTTATAATATGCCGGGTCCGTCGTATTTACTTCCCGGTCCCAGTCATAGATAGCCGCAATCTCGTTTAGCTGCCGCTTGAAATTCTTTATATTCTCGGCTGTTGAAATACTAGGATGTATTCCATTGTTAATAGCATAATTTTCCGCCGGAAGTCCAAACGCATCCCAGCCCATCGGATGAATCAGATAATACCCCTGCATCATCTTATAACGGCTCCATGCATCACTGATAACATAACCTCTCCAGTGTCCCACATGAAGGCCATTACCGGACGGATATGGAAACATATCCAGACAATAGTACTTGGGTTTTTTCCCGTCATCTACATTGATCGGATGCTCTTCCCAGCCTTTCCTCCATTTATTCTCAATCGCTCTGTGATTATAAGTAACCGCCATGCTTATCGTCCTCCTGCATTTCAATCGTATCCAGCCAAAGATCCGCCTGTAAGTCTTAAACCATCTGTTTAAAAATCGTCCTCGTAATCGTCATACATACCATTTTCATAATCATTCTTATAATTCCGGTTATTCTGCCGCTTTACCTTCTGCTGCGGGCGGGCGCTTTCTGATTTATTTCTCTTGGATTCTTTCTTTTTAATGGTCTTTTGCTCCCGTTCTAACCGCTTAATGGTTTCAAATTTATCCGGCTGAGGCTCCTTTCCCTTATCTGCCATATGGGGCTTCGCCGACCGATATGTTTTTTTCCCTTCGTCTTCGTCTTTATTATAACTTTGGTAGCCGCCATAAGAATTCCGATTCTCTCTGGGCTTATAACCGCCCGTCCGTTTCTCTTTGGAACGGTAATCACCAGCGGGGCGTCCATCTCGTTCTCTCCCCTCCCGTTCGCTTGGATTGCGGCTGCTCCGTCCTCTGTATTCACTGCTGTTCGGATTGCCTCTGAAGCGGTATTCCTGTGTGTTTCGTCCGCTTCGTCCGCCTCCGGCTTCTCCCGGATCCTTTGCCCGATATTCCCGGATATTGTGTCCTTCTCCTTCTTTTTTTGCTTGTGTTTCGTTTCTTTCGTGACCGTTGTTAGAACCTTGCGTTGCCACCTTACTTCTCCTCTCGTTTCCTATGTAACTTTTCGGAATCCTTCCGTTCTTCCTGCTTCCGCTATTTTCATTTTAGACAAAAACCAAACAAAGTCAAGCAAAATATCATGATTCTTATTGCCAGCAGCACAGCTTTTCGATATAGTATTTCTAGTACCCCTCTCCTGTATTCCCAATCGGGCATATAGAACAGGGAAAGAATGGAAAGTGAGGAAATACAGATGGAACACAAACATATGCAGCCGGAAGCTGAAGCCCAGCTTTATTTAGATAAAGAAATGGAGGATACCATTACGCTTATCTTGGAACAGGGAGAAGTGGAATGCGGTATCATTGCCAGCTTTCCGCTGGAAGGAAAGGATTATGTTGCCCTTCTTCCCTTAAGCCCCATAGAGGGGTTGGAGGAAAATGAAATCCTGCTTTATGGCTACACCCGGGAAGGGGAAGAGTTTGAACTAATCGACATTATTGATGATGATGAATTCGATAAGGTTGCAGACGCCTTTGATGAGATGTTAGACGAAGCCGCTTTTGAGGATATGGACTCCTAGGCTACTCTGCTTCTGACTTTCTTTTCGGCAGAGCATACTTTTCCAAATACCGGATCAATGCTTCATGGTATTGGGAATCGTCACCACGCTCCAAATGTTCCACATATTCGTGGGAGCCGTAGCTGTCGTCCGGAATCTGGATCAGACTGATGGCAATATTGGAGCAGTGGTCTGCCACCCGCTCAAAGTTCGTAGTAATATCCGACAAGGCAAACCCTAGCTCTATCGTACATTTTCCTTTCCGAAGCCGGCGGATATGCCTTTTTTTAATTTCTTCATTCAAATCATCCGCAATCTCCTCCATCGGCTCGACTTCCTTCGCCAGTACAGCATCTTCGGTAGCAAAAACCTTTACGGAGGTATCTACAATATCCCGGATCAAATTAGAGAAAACGGAAATCTCTTCTTCTGCCTTCTTGGAAAATCTCTGTTCCTTCTGCTGCATATCCCGAACCGCCTCGCTGATATTGACTGCATGGTCGGAAATCCGTTCAAAATCCCCAATGCAATGCAGAAGCAGAGAGATGGTGTGACTATCCTTTTCGGTCAGATTCTTGCTGCTTAACTTCACCAGATAATTCCCTAATTCATCTTCATACTGATCCACCAGGGTTTCCATCTGCTTTACCTGTTCAATCTTTGCCTCTTCATAGTTTTGAAGCAGATCGATCGCCTGAAACAGCGCATCACGGCTCAGCTTTGCCATCTTATTTGCAACATTTTTGCATTGCGCTGTCGCTATTGGCGGCATATCCAGAAACCGGACATCCAATGGCTGAAAATCTGCAACCGTTTCGGCTTTTACCGGTTCTGCTTCATCCTCACGGATCGTAAGATAGCTTAACTTTACCAGACCATTGGAAAATGGCAGAAGCAGGATCGTCGCCAAAAGATTATATGCAGTATGGATAACCGCAATTCCCAAAGCACTGGCAGCGTGATCCATAAATTCAAAATGCAGGAACAGATTCAGGGTATAAAACGCCACCAAAAAGATCGTTGCACCAATGATATTAAAATACAGATGCAGCAGGGCGGCACGTTTTGCATTTTTATTTGCTCCTACGGAAGACAGCAGGGCGGTAATACAGGCGCCGATATTTTGTCCCATAATAATCGGAATCGCCATTCGATAATCAATCACACCTGTAATACTAAGTGCCTGTAAGATACCAACCGATGCGGAAGAACTTTGAATGATGGCGGTCAGGATCAAGCCGGCCAAAACGCCTAGAATCGGATTATTAAACTTCATCAGGATTGATGTAAACTCTGGAACATCTGCCAGAGGAGCAACTGCCTCACTCATGGTGGTCAGGCCAAACATCAAAACCGCAAAGCCCAGCAGGATATTCCCTATATTATGCAGTTTGTCTTTCTTGGAAAACAACAAGAAAATGATACCAATCAGCGCCAGTACGGGTGTAAAAGACTCCGGTTTACATAACTGAACGATCAAATTGTCTCCCTTTAATCCTACCAGACTTAACAGCCAAGAGGTCACAGTGGTTCCGATATTAGCGCCCATGATAACGCCAACCGCCTGAGACAGCTTCATAATACCGGAATTTACAAACCCGACCACCAAGGAAGTCACTGCGGAGGAGGATTGAATAATAGCGGTTACACCTGCGCCTAAAAACACTGCATATACTTTATTGGAAGTCAGTCTTTCCAGAATGCTTTCCAGCTTACCACCGGAGGCCTTCGTCAGGCTTTCTCCCATTATATGCATACCAAACAGAAATAACGCAAGTCCCCCAATCATTGCTAAAATATTAAAAATCGTCATGAAATACACTCCTCTGCCAATGTTTTCTTCCGCTTTATGATATGTTTTTTATTTATACCGCTTCAAGTATGGGCAAGCGGTGTTAAATGCCTTCTTGCATACCGTCTGCAGGCTCCGTACAGCCTTTCATTGACTGCCGCCTCAAGCAAACACAGACATCATTGAACTCATTATTGCATATCTTTCTCCTACTTTTCAAGACTGTAACCATAAAAAGTTATTATCTGTCGAAAGAAAGTCAATGTTATGAATAAAAATCACCTGTTTTATCTTATTTTCTTCGATATAGGCATCGATATCCTCATGGTAATATCGCAGGTCTATCATATGGATTTCACGATACTGATCCGCCAGCATGGGCACCAGACAATTTGCATAGGAATCCTTGATGATCAGAACCGGCTCCGGATTTGCACCGTTGCTATTGATTACGACCAAAGGATCATTTCCACCGAAAAACACCGTATATTTATCCTTTTTATCCGCCTGCTCCAATACGAACATGGAATCCCGTTCCTGTCCCGCCACAGGATATGACACCCGGTAAATTCCCTCCGGATTCCAAAACAATTCCACCCGGTCGCTTTCCTGTCCATATAACGGCGTTTTGGAATACAACGAACCGTAAAACGGTTCCGGCAGTTCCTGTCGGTCATACTTGTCAATCGGCAAAGGGGTAAGTCCACTGGCCTCACAAAAAGCCGCATATGCATAATAAGCCCCCAGACTGGTCCAGTGATGATCCGTTTTGTAATAAATATATTCTTCCCTGTGTGCCTCAAGTGCCGGCTCTACATCGACTACCTGAACACTGCCGCTAAGCTGGGCTTCCAGTTCCTCAAGCACCGTTTTCTGGGAATAGGTTTCCGCAAACGGAGGAAGCAGCTCCGGATAAATCTGATTGACATTAGGTGCAACCAGCATCGTCATCTTTACATTGGGATTCCTGACTGCAAATTCCCGGATATAATTCAGGTTTTGCTTAAAATTATCTTCCGGTTCCTGATAATCCTGAATCAGATACCCGTCTTTCCCGATGTAGACGCCATTGATCAGTGTGATCCCAAGCCCCCGGCGAAAGAGCACCTGATTTTTCACAAGCCAGTCCTTTCCCAGAATCTGATCCGCCGTATATTCTTCAAAGGTTCTTGAGAAATCCCCTTCTATAAAGTCTTTCCATTGAAACTTCGGGCACAGGGTAAGATAATCATTCTCCATTTCGGAAAACTCCCGCTGTGGGAAAATGATATATGCCAATCCAAAAAGGGAAAGAAATACTATAAATAAAACGATCTCTACCTTGTTTCTCATAAAACGCCTCCCTTTAAAACCGGAAATACAAAAACGGATTATACGCATCACTGGCAAGGCTTCCTGTAGACAGAAGCAAAACAAGGATCAGTCCTGCCGCCTCGATTGCCAAGAAGATCTTCTCCCTGTTTCCCTTTGGAAGCCTCCGCTTCCACAATAGCATCAACCGTCTGGGAACAGGGGTCGCCGCTGCTGTCATAATCAAAAAAACGAGGAAATAGGACAACAGATAATAGGTACTCGTAGAATTCCAAAAGGGAATACCGCCCGCTCCAAACATTCGCTTTATCACAAGTCCTAACTCCTGCATCGTGTCATGAGAAAAAATGACCCAGCTGAGATTGATAAAGAATAAGGCATAGATATGGGCAAGCCAACCCGGCAACCGTTCCAGCACTTTCTTAAATCCCGCGCGTTCCAGCATCAAAAGCACAAAGAAATACAATCCCCAAAGAATAAAATTCCATGCGGCGCCATGCCAGAAGCCGGTCAAAAGCCACACAAGAAGCAGGTTAAAGACTTCCCGTTTTTTTCCCTTTCGGTTTCCGCCTAACGGAATATAGACATAATCCCGAAACCAAGTACTTAAGGAAATATGCCAGCGTCTCCAGAATTCTGTGATACTTTTTGCAATATAGGGATAGTTGAAATTCTCCAGAAACCGAAACCCAAACATTCGTCCCAGTCCGATCGCCATGTCGGAATAACCGCTGAAATCAAAATAAATCTGAAAAGTAAACGCAATAGACGCTATCCAATATAGGCCCACGGAAAGCTGACTATCTCTCATACCGATAATGCTGTCAAAAACAAAACCGGCAGTATTGGCAAGCAGCACCTTTTTCCCAAGACCTGTTACGAATCGCCGGACTCCGGTTCCGAACTGAGCTATGCTTTCTTTCCGTTCCTCTAATTCCCGCTCTACCGTTTGATACCGTACAATAGGGCCTGCAATCAGTTGGGGAAACAGACAGACGTAGGCAGCAAGATTCAACGGATTTTTCTGCACCTTTACCTTTCCCTGATAGACATCAATGGTATAGGAAAGTGTTTGAAAGGTATAAAAGGATATGCCCAGAGGAAGGGTAAGTTCTAATAAAGGAACTAAATGACCGGTCCATGTTCCGATGCTGGTATTGAAATTCTCCAGAAAAAAATTACTGTATTTAAAAAATGCCAGCGTACCGATACTGAACGCAACCGTTCCCACTAAGGCCGCTTTCGCCCCGTTTTCCTTCCCCCGCTCCCGGCAAAATGCACACACCATAGCCAGTATATAATTTACAAAAATCGTTATCAGCATGACCGGCAGATACTTGGGTTCCTCCCAACCGTAAAAAACCAGACTGCCAAGCAAAAGCACCAGATTTCTCCCCTTTTTCGGGCATAAAAAATAAACCGCTAAGATCACCGGCAAAAAAACAAATAAAAATGTTGTACTGGAAAACAACATATCGCTTCCTCGTTTCTTTTATGCTATCGCATACTTTACCATCATACAACAGGTAAGGATAAATAACAAGATGTTCCGATACCGAACCATTCCTTACAGCGAAGTATTCCTCCCATATCCTGCACTAAACCATTAACAAGACAGCATCCCCTGCTGCAGCAGCACTTCCACACTGAAGGTCTTACTTTTTTTACTTTCTTCAAAATAAATGGTGATTTTCTCTTTATCAGCATAAGTGATGATACCGATTCCATATTTCCGGTGTCGTACGCTGGAACCTGCGCAAAGCTTTTTACGGTCAAAACGCAGCTCGTTCACAAATCGGGAAGGGTCAAGTTTCTTTCCATGTCGTTCCCGGAGCAGATAGATATGCAGATATGTCTTTGCCCGGGTGATGGCCACATAAAACATACGTCGTTCTTCTTCTAACTCCTCCGGTTTAACCGCTTTCTTATATGGGGTGATTCCCTCATTGGCATTTGGCAGAAAAACTGCCTGAAATTCCAACCCTTTCGCACTGTGCATTGTCGTCAGGGTCAGCGCATCCTCCTGCTTCCGATACTGTTTCTGTCGTTTTTCCTGTTCTTTCAGCTGGATACGGTATTCTTCGATATACTGGAACCATGAGAGATAATCCGGAAAAGGTTGTGCCATTGCTTCTAATTCATCTTCCAGGTCTGTCAATTCTGCCAGCCCTATGTTCCGTTGCTTTGCATACTCTTCTATGTACCTGTCATATCCTATTGTTTTTCGGATATAACGAATCGCCGCTGCCGGTTTCATAGTTTTCAACTGTAAAATGTCCGATGAAAGATGCCGCAGCTGTTCCACTGCCCACGGTTTTTCCTTTACCTGTTCCGCAATCTTATTGAAATCCACCTGAGCTTCTGTCAGCCATTCTCGACGCAGGTATCGGGTCGGACGATTCCAGATCTGCAGGAAATCCTCCCGGTCCCGGCTTCCCATTGCAATCCTTGCATATGCCAGCCATTGCTTTGCAATCCAATGCTCATAACAGTTTGGCAGCTTATCCCGCATCTGAAAAGGAAGATTGTATTCCAATAGCTTTTGCACCAGTCGTCCCGGCTCCTGATTGGTTCGATAGATAACCGCCATTTCACGGTAGGGAATTCCCTGTGCATGATATTCCCGAATCTGCCTTACGATTGATTCACTTTCTTCCCAATCGGATTTCATCTCATGAATAAAAATCGGCTGTACATAGTCCCGGTCACTTTGAATTTTCTTTGCATAGCGTCTTTGATTGTTTTCTACCAGTCGAAGGCTGCCTTCAACGATTTCCCTGGAAGAGCGATAATTCACATTCAATACAATCTTTTTTGCCCTTTTATAATCCTCCTGAAACCCCAGCATGATTTCCGGTCTGGCACCCCGAAATCGATAAATGGACTGGTCGTCATCTCCTACAATAAACAGATTCTGACGCTCGCCTGCCAGCAAACGGACAATTTCATATTGAATCCGGTTAATATCCTGAAATTCATCGATCAGGATATACCGGTATTTATTCTGCCACATTCGGCATATGTCCTTTCGTTCCCGCAGTAATTCATAGGTATAAACCAGCATATCGTCAAAATCAATTTTATTATTTGTTCGGAGCCAATTTTCATAGCTTTCAAAAATATAACGGAATTCCTCCTGTCCGCAGGTCGTGCTGTAATAATGCTGCAGCTCTATGCATTCGCTTTTTACCAGCGTGATCTCCGAAATCAATCCCCGTAAAACTTCTTCCTCGTCTTCATATTCCAGTTCCATCGTTTGAAGAATTTCTTTTATGACTGCCCTTCTGCATTCCTCCGGCAATACCTGTTCACCGGTATATCCATAAGCCCGCCGCAAGATCCGAAAAAAAATCGAATGAAAGGTTCCAAATGTACAGGGAACATCTGCTCCCTGCATGATCTGCGCAAACCGGTCTTCCATTTCCAAAGCCGCCGCCTTGGTATAGGTTATCACCAAAATCTGTTCCGGCAAAATTCCTGCCTGTTCAATCAGATACTTTACCCGATAGGTAATTACCGCTGTTTTTCCGGATCCCGGTCCCGCTAAAACCAGACAGGGACCTTCGATATGGGTAACCGCCTCTGTTTGTGCTTCATTCAGCACAATGTGCATAGTTTTCTTCTGTATATCTTGTAATGAATCCATATTCTGTTTTATTGTGCCTCCAGCTTTTCTATCCCCAGCCGGATTCGTCGTAAGGATTCCTCTTTTCCCAGGATTTCCATAATCTCAAAAGCGCCGCCCGGAGTGGACTGTTTACCGGAAACCGCAGTCCGAACCGGCCAAAGCCCGGTTCCGTTTTTTATCCCCTTTTCTGCAATGTATGCCATCAGTCTGTCATGAAGTCCCGTAAGCGTCCAATCATCAAATGTCTCTAACTGCTCGTATTCTTCTTTCAGGATCTCAAGGGAATTCGAAAAATCCGTTTTCATTTTTTTATGACAGTACATGGAAACATCATAATCCGGAAGTTCCTCTAAAAAATCAACTAATTCCTTTGCATCGGGCAGGATCTCCATTCTGGTTTGGATCAAGGGACAGATTTTATCAAGATCCAGATCCTTTGTCAGAACCTCTCTTAAATATGGGGTCACCAATACTTTGAATTTCTCCGGTTCCATTGCCTTTAAGTACTCCCCATTCATCCACTTCAGCTTGTTAATATCAAATACAGAAGGGGATTTATTGATCCTATGGTAATCAAATTCCCGTACCAGTTCTTCCAGAGAAAAAATCTCCTGATTACTGTCCGGACTCCACCCTAACAACGCCACATAATTTAATACTGCTTCTGTCACAAACCCCTGCTCTAACAAATCCTCAAAGGAGGCATGACCGCTCCGTTTGCTCAGTTTCTGATGATTTTCATCCGTGATCAGAGGGCAGTGGATATACTTGGGTTCTTCCCAACCGAATGCCTGATACAGCAAGGTGTATTTGGGAGAAGATGAAATATACTCATTTCCCCGTACCACATGAGTAATCCCCATCAAATGATCGTCTACCACATTAGCAAAGTTATAGGTCGGATACCCGTCCGACTTGATTAAGATCATGTCGTCAAGCTCCTGATTGGAAACTGTTACATCCCCATACAGTTCATCATGAAAGGTCGTCGTTCCTTCCGTCGGACTATTTTGCCGAATCACATAGGGAATCCCTGCTGCCAGCTTCTCTTCTACCTCTTCCGGTGACAGATGCAGACAATGCTTATCGTAAATCACGATTTCCTTCGTCTCACCGCTTTCCGTTGTGATCGTCTGTCGTAAGGATTCCAGACGTTCTTTATCACAGAAGCAGTAATACGCCTTTCCTTCTTTAATCAGTTGTTTGGCATAGTAAAGATAAATACCGGCT
>CANPZL010000008.1 GCA_947589055.1 uncultured Lachnospiraceae bacterium
CAGACGGTTCGAAAACGATTACCAATACTGGTTACGTTAGGAGGATTCCTGTTTTTTGGGTCTTGTGTTCCGGTTCAGGCACAAATGCCGGGGCAGGGCGAAACCCTGACATGGACGGAGGAAGAAACGCAGGAGGAACAGAGCTGGGGGACGCAGGAGGAAGCGACACCGGAGGAGATACAAGAGGAGATGCTTTCCCAATATGATTTTACAGAATTGGATCGATTGCTGCATGAGGACTGGAATCGGGAAGGGATTACCTTTGAAACGTTGATCCGCTCGCTGATGCAGGGAGATACGGAAGCGGTAAAGGGAAACTGGGGAGAATATTTTTATCAGATTTTCTTAGAGGAGATTGATGCAAATCGGGGGATTTTGGTAAAGCTCCTGCTGTTGGCTATGGTCACTGCGTTATTTAGTAATCTGGGAGGTTCCTTAGGAAAAGGGCTGATCAGCGAAAACGGATTCTATATTACCTATCTGCTTATGACTGCCCTGCTGTTATCTTCCTTTTCCCTGATCTATCAGATCGCAGCGGATACTGTAGAGGAAATGCTGCAGATCATGGAGGCGTTGATTCCAACCTTTATGATGGCGGTGGGTGTCAGCTCCGGCGCTGCGTCCTCTGTGGTTTTACAGGAAGGAATGGTCATGGGGATCACTGCGGTTTCTTTTGGAGTTCAGAAGATCGTTTTTCCCATCATTCAACTGTTTGTAGTGGTTGGACTGGTCAATAATCTCATGGAGGAGGATTTTTTTTCTAAGTTTGGGGAATTATTAAAGACCGCGGCGGGATGGATACTGAAAAGTGTATTGGCTTTTATTGTAGGACTGAATGCAATAAAGAGTATGCTGGCACCGGCGGCGGATTCCGTTACGGCGACAGCGTTGCAGCGAAGCCTGACTGCAATACCGGGAGGACAGGCAGTGAGTGCAGTTTCCGGCGTAGTGATCGGCTCCGGTATACTGATCAAAAACGCCATTGGTGCAGGCGGAATGCTGATACTGGTCTTAGCAGTCAGCGTGCCGATTCTGAAAATGACGGTCTGTGTCTTATCCTACAAGCTGATTGCAGCCTTGCTTCAGCCGATTTCGGATCAGCGGATGATAAGCGGGCTTCAAAGTATCAGCGACGGTGGACAGATGCTGATCTCCACCGTTTTAACTGTGATCGCTTTGTTTCTGCTGTCAATCGCAATCGTAGCGGTTTCTACAAACGTAAGTTATTATGCCGGTTAGTGTTAAGCAGGCTGAAAAAGGAGGAGCCTTATGACGTTTATGGAACATATCCGGACATTTATGCTGAACATTGTGATCTTTTCTGTTGTGTCGGCCTTTTGTACCCATTTGCTTCCGGAAAAGAAATATCAGAAATTTGCCCGGTTTACGGTAGGATTGCTTTATATTCATATGCTGCTTGCGCTGTTATCGCAATTTTTGGGAAACGGGGCGGCAGGAATCTTATTTTAGGCTTCTAGTTTTATTCATGGATAAATATACATAAGTAAGGCAGGTGTTCGTATGAAGGAATGGTTCTCGATCAGTCGATGGAAGTCCTTTGGAATGGATAAGTTGATGATCTGTTTCCTGATCGGAGTATTTTTACTGGTAATCTGTATACCGACCGGTGAAAGGAGGAAGGAAGAAGGGGAAGTGGCGGCAGCAGAGGATACTGAAGCATTGACGCAAGTGGAAGCGCTGGAAACAAGAATGGAGGCGGTACTGCAAAAGGTACAGGGCGTTGGACAGGTGGATGTCATGATTACGGTAACTGGTGAATACAATCAGATAGAAGGGGTTGTAGTGGTTGCACAAGGAGCCGATCTCCCACAGGTCAGACAAGACATCATGGAAGCCGCTCAGGCATTGTTTCCCATTGCAGCCCACAAGATCAAGATATGTAAAATGGTGGAATAATCTGGAGGTAGGAAATGAAGAAGATTGTGAAAAAGAATCAAATTATCATTACTGCACTGGCAATTATGATAGCGGTTGCGGGGTACTTAAGCTTTACCAGCAAGGAGGTCAGCATTATTGATGAAGATGGAAACCCGGTAGAGGTCATGGCGGATCATACGGGAGATACACAGGAAGCCTTGCAGACCGACAGTAATACAGAGACGCTTACAAGTGCGGATACGGAGGCAGTCGGGGAAACCGGAGCAGCGGAAGACGTAGCGCTTCAGGGAGCGGAAGGAAATTCGGATGATGCAGCGGTCAGCGCACCGGTCGAGGATTCCATCGGGGAAGCAGTGCTTACAAATGCGGATACCGTGAATCCGACAGCCGATGCGATCGTAAATGCAAAACTGAACCGGGAACAAACCCGGTCAAAGGCACAGGAATTGCTGCTACAGATCGTGAACAATGAGGAACTGGATCAGGCGTCTAAGCAGGCAGCGATCGACGAACTGGTAGGAATGACGGCGATCATGGAACGGGAATCCGCCTGCGAGCAGCAGCTGATGGCGAAGGGGTTTGAAGAGTGTGTGGTACTGATCGGCGAAAACAGCGTGGATGTTACTGTGAACCGTGGGGAACTGACAGAGGTGGAAAAGGCACAGATCGAGGACATCGTAACCAGAAAGGCGGAATGCGAGGTTTCCCAGATTGTGATCACGACGGTAGCGGAATAAAAAAAGAAAATTCATTGCAAAAGTGTATAAATTTGATATAATAAAGGAAAAGTTATAGGTAAAGCACGTTAGGAGGATAGAGTATGGCGATGGATATGGAGCGTCAGGATGGATATAAGCTGCGGGATTCCGGAGCCTTTGGGGAAGTACAGATTGCCGATGAGGTGGTCGCTATTATTTCCGGGCTTGCGGCATTAGAGGTAGAGGGTGTGGCCAAGATGAGCGGCAATGTACCCAATGAATGGATCAGCAGACTGGGTATGAACAATCTTTCTAAGGGTGTAAAGGTTGAAGTATCGCCGGAAAGTGTCCGGATTGACCTGTCACTGGAAATGAAGTATGGCTACAGCATTCCGAAGGTATCGGAACAGGTTCAGGAAAAGGTAAAGAGCGCTATTGAAAGCATGACTGGTTTGACGGTAGAACGGGTGAATGTGCGGATTGCCGGCGTTGCAGTCGATAAACCGCAAAAGGCACAAAAACCGCAGCGGGCAGCTCGTGTGGTTAAGAAGTAGTATAGAAGAAATGGACATTCGACTGGGGACAGATCTGCTATGCAGATGTGTCCTCATTCCATGCAGGTATGGATATGCAGGTGGAGGAGCATTATGACGAGGCGACAATTACGGGAAAGTATCTTTAAGGCGTTATTCCGTATTGAATTTAACGAATGGGAAGAACGAATGGAGCAGTTAGAGCTTCATATCCGTGAGGCGGCGGATCCGGAAGAAACCTCCGGTTTGTCCATAACGCCTCAAGACTTGGAATATATCCGGCAAAAGACAACGGATATTTATCAGCATCTGGACGAAATCGATGCTGTTATTGAAGAAAATGCACAGGGTTGGAAGCTGAACCGGATCGGAAAGGCAGAGCTTGCTATCCTGCGGCTGGCAGTCTATGAAATCCGGCTTGATGAAGAAGTGCCGCAAGGCGTTGCCATCAATGAGGCGGTAGAACTGACAAAGAAGTACTGCGGGGAAGAAGCGAAGGGTTTTATCAATGCGATTTTAGCAAGACTGGTAAAGGAATAGCCTGCTGCCGGAGAAACAGATATGCAGAAACGAATCTATTCGGTAGGTCAGATAAACACCTACATTAAAAATTTATTTCAAGGGGATTTTTTATTGTCCGGACTGTATTTAAAGGGCGAGGTATCGAATTGTAAATATCATTCCTCCGGGCATATTTATTTTCGTTTAAAAGATGAAACCGGCGGGATTGCCTGTGTTATGTTTAAAGGAAACCGTTTAGCCGGTCTGCGCTTTCGTTTAGAAGATGGCCAGTGTGTGATCGTAGGCGGGAATATCTCCGTCTATGAACGGGACGGAAGCTATCAGATGTATGCGAGAGAGATTTCTTTGGATGGCAGCGGCGCCTTATATGAGGAGTTTGAACGGTTAAAGGCCAGATTATATGAAGAAGGACTGTTTGACTTTGAACGGAAAAAAGAGATTCCGAAGTATCCCAAGCGTGTCGGTATCGTAACGGCACCTACGGGAGCTGCAATCCAAGATATTCGGAATATTGCACGACGCAGAAACCCTTATGTACAGCTGATCTTATATCCGGCTAAGGTACAGGGGCAGGGTGCGGCAGAATCCATTGTAAAGGGAATTCAGATCTTGGACCGGATGCAGGTGGACACCATTATCATCGGACGTGGCGGCGGTTCTCTTGAGGACTTATGGGCATTTAACGAGGAATGTGTTGCACGGGCGATCTTTCAGGCGAAAACGCCGATCATTTCCGGAACGGGACATGAGATTGATACGACGATTGCGGATTATGCGGCGGATCTTCGGGCGCCGACGCCTTCTGCCGCCTGTGAACTGGCGATTCCGGATCAGATGGAGCTGCTTCATCAGTTAGAGCAGTTCCGACAGCGGCTCCGGCTGCTGATGATGCGGCGTCTGGAACAGGACAGACAGTGCTTGGAGCAATATCGGTTGAAGCTGGAAAATCGGAATCCGAAAACCAGACTAAAACAGCTGAGACTGCGCTTTGAGGAGGTATCCGGTCAACTGAACGAAACGATGCGAAGACGGATGGAAGCTTATAAACATCGGCTGGCATTATTACGGGAGCGGTTGCATGGAAGCTCGCCAACCGGAAAGCTGGTACATGGCTACGGGTATCTGGAAATACAGGGAAAGCCGGTGACATCTGTGACGCAGGTGACTCCAGGAGATAGTTTGCAGATCACTATACATGACGGAAGATTGAACACCCGTTTGGAATCCATAGAGCCTATAACGGGAACGGAATAAAGGAAGTCCAGTGGGACAGGGAGGAGAAATGCGATGGGCAGCAGGAAGGGAACAAATCAAACGCAGGAGCAGCCGGAAGCAAAGGAGGAAATTCCGGTCGAAGAAGCCTTTGAAGCGCTTTCCAATATTATTGACAGGCTGGATCAGCCGGAAGTGACTCTTGAGGAGTCGTTGGAATTATACCGCAAAGGCGTCCGCCTTTTGGTAGAATGTGAAAAGACGTTAGGCGGACTGGAACGGGAGATGATCCTGTTGACGGAAGAAGGAGAACTGGCAGATGGAAGGAATGAATGAACGGATCAAGGAGATCGAAACGATTCTACACCGTTATATGCCGCCGGCAAAGGGGTATGCAAAGACGGTGTTAGAGGCAATGAATTATACGGTAGATGCAGGCGGTAAGCGGCTCAGACCTATGCTGATGCTGGAGACCTATCGTATGTTTGGGGGATATGAGGCGGTAGTGGAACCTTTTATGGCGGCGATTGAGATGATTCATACGTATTCGCTGGTTCATGATGACCTGCCTGCATTGGATAATGATGAATACCGGAGAGGTCGAAAGACTGCGCACATCGTCTATGGGGAAGCGATGGCGATATTGGCAGGGGACGCCTTATTAAACTATGCGTATGAGACAGCAGTGCTGGCTTTTTCCATGACAAAGGATACGAAAGCCGTGATCTCGGCGCTTCAGATACTTACCCGAAAACCGGGAATTTACGGAATGATCGGCGGGCAGACTGCGGATGTGGAGCTGACCGGAACACCGTTAACAGATGCGGCACTGACATATATCTATGAAAATAAAACCGGAGCGCTGATAGAAGCTTCTATGATGATAGGAGCCTGTCTGGCAGGAGCAGATGACGGACAGGTAAAGCAGATGGAAACGCTGGCAAGTCTGGTGGGCCGGGCCTTCCAGATTCAGGACGATGTTTTGGATGTAGAAGGAACGGAAGCGGAGCTTGGAAAACCCCTGCATAGTGATGAGGAAAACGGAAAGGTGACTTATGTTACGCTCCACGGGCTGGAAGCGGCAAAAGAGGCGGTTTTGCAGTTGTCACAGGAAGCGGTAGATATTTTGGACGGGCTTTCGCAAAAGAATCCGTTCTTGCGAGAGTTGATCTTAGAATTGATACACCGAAGAAAATAAAGAGTGAGGCTAAGGTATAAGTATGAGGATAATAGATAAAATCAGACAGCCCAATGATATAAAGCGTCTGGATAAAGGAGAATATCCAATATTGGCACAGGAGATCCGGGAATTCCTGTTGGAGCATATCAGTCAGACCGGCGGCCATCTGGCGTCGAATCTGGGAACGGTTGAACTGACGATGGCGCTGCATCTGGTGCTGGATTTTCCGGTAGATAAACTGATCTGGGATGTGGGGCATCAGGCCTACACCCATAAGATACTGACAGGACGAAAGGACGAATTCGTGCATTTACGGAAGCTGGGAGGAATGAGCGGGTTTCCCAGACAGTGTGAAAGTCCGTGCGATTGTTTTGATACCGGACACAGTTCTACTTCTATTTCCGCTGCCTTAGGGTTTGCCGAGGCAAAGGAGATCATGGGAACGGACGAAACCATCGTAGCTGTGATCGGCGACGGGGCATTGTCCGGAGGATTAGCCTATGAGGCACTGAACAATGCGGCACGGTTAAAGTCCAGTCTGGTGATCGTTTTGAATGACAATGAAATGTCCATTTCCGAGAATGTAGGCGGGATGTCCCGGTATCTAAATAAAATCCGTTCCGGACAAGCATATAATGAATTCAAGGCAGAGGTAGAGCAAAGGATCATGAATATCCCGATTGCCGGAAAAGATCTGGCGATGTCCGTGAAACGATCGAAGGACAGTATCAAACATCTGTTAGTGCCGGGAATGTTTTTTGAGGATATGGGGATTACCTATATCGGGCCGATCGACGGGCATAATATTTCCCAGATGGTAGAGACGCTGGTTTCGGCGATTGAATTACGACGTCCGGTAGTGGTTCATGTAAAAACGATAAAGGGAAAGGGTTACCGCTATGCGGAGAAACACCCCAGCTATTATCATGGCGTGGCACCCTTTGATCTGGAAACCGGAAAAGTAAAGCGAAAAAAGCAGCAGCCGGATTATACGGATATATTTGCCCGGAAGATGCTGGAGCTTGCCAAGCGGAATCAAAAGGTGGTTGCGATCACGGCAGCCATGGCGGACGGTACTGGTCTGAAACGGTTTCAAAAAGATTATCCGGAACGGTTTTTTGATGTGGGGATTGCCGAGCAGCATGCGGTTACTTTTGCAGCAGGCTTAGCGGCGGCTGGAATGATTCCGGTGGTTGCGGTCTATTCTTCTTTCTTACAACGGGCATACGACCAGATCTTACATGACGTCTGTATCCAGAAGCTTCACGTTATCTTTGCGGTGGATCGTTCCGGTCTGGTAGGGGCAGACGGTACTACGCATCAGGGGATTTTTGACATCA
Organism: uncultured Lachnospiraceae bacterium; assembly: GCA_947589055.1. Classification (GTDB taxonomy): domain Bacteria; phylum Bacillota; class Clostridia; order Lachnospirales; family Lachnospiraceae; genus CAG-632. The sequence goes on from CANPZL010000008.1 coordinate 7,385, forward strand.
GTTATCTGTCGGAAATACCTAATATGACGATTCTGTCTCCGAAAAACCGTTTCGAACTGGAAGCGGCGTTTGACTTTGCCTATGCTTGGGAGGGACCGATTGCGATCCGTTATCCAAGAGGAGAAGCAAGTATGCGCTGGCAGGAGAAGCAGGAGCCGATTGAATATGGAAAAAGCGAGATTCTTGCTCCGGGAAAAGATATAGCAATCTTGGCGGTAGGAAATATGCTTTCGGAAGCGGAAATTGCAAAAGAGATATTGATGCGGCATGGATGGAATCCCATGGTGATCAATGCACGGTTTGTAAAACCGCTGGACGAAGCCCTTTTGGAAGCGTTAGGAAAGACTTGTTCCCTGCTCTGTACCATGGAAGAAAATATCTATCAGGGCGGCTATGGACAGGCAGTATGCGCTTTTCTCAAAGAACGAGGACTTCCGGCGGAGGTTCTATCCATTGCTATTCCTGACCGGTTTGTAGAGCATGGAAGTGTTTCACAGCTTAGAGAACTGCTGCGGATTGACGGGAAAACAGCAGCGGAACGGATACTTTTGCGTCTGAAGGAACAGCAGACAGTGGATAGGTGATGATATGAAGCAACGGTTGGATCTTATGCTGGTGGAGCAGGGATTTGCCCCTACCAGAGAAAAAGCAAAAGCGATCATTATGTCCGGTATCGTTTTTGTAAACGGACAGCGGGAAGATAAGGCGGGAGCTTTTTTTGAACCGGAAAAGGCACGTCTGGAGGTAAGAGGAAATACGCTTCCTTACGTCAGCCGGGGCGGTTTCAAACTGGAAAAGGCCATCAAGGGATTTGAACTAGAGCTTCTGGATTGTATCTGTATGGATGTAGGGGCATCTACCGGCGGCTTTACGGATTGTATGCTGCAAAACGGTGCCAGAAAGGTCTATTCGGTTGATGTAGGACATGGCCAGCTGGACTGGGGACTGCGAAAGGACGATCGGGTCGTCTGTATGGAAAAGACGAATATCCGGTATGTGACCAGGGAAGATATACAGGAACCACCTTCCTTTGTCTCCATTGACGTTTCTTTCATTTCACTGACGAAGGTGCTGGGACCGGTAAAGGATTTGATGACGGAAAACGGTGAAATCGTCTGTCTGATCAAGCCTCAGTTTGAAGCAGGGAGAGAAAAGGTAGGAAGAAAAGGGGTAGTAAGAGACCCGGAGGTTCATAAAGAGGTAATCAATATGGTCATGGAGTATGCAGGAAAATTGGGGTTTGTTTTGCTTCATCTGGATTATTCGCCGATCAAGGGACCGGAGGGAAATATTGAGTATCTGTTACATATGACAAAGAATGAAAGCCGGGCGGCAGGAAGGATAGATGTGGAGGCAGTAGTTGCCGCTTCCCACCAAGAGCTGACGTAAAAACGAAAGGAAAGGACATGAAGAAGTTTTTGATCGTAGCAAATTCCAAAAAAGACGAAAAGCTGATCACTGCCAGACAGGTGCAGCAGTATATAAATTCCCACGGGGGCAGTGCGGAGATCTGTGTTGATGCCTACGAGATACCGGAAAGCTGTGCGGTGGACTGTGCGGTGGTACTGGGAGGGGACGGAACGATGCTGTTAGCCTCTTACCGGCTGGCAGGCCGGGGGATTCCGATGATCGGGATCAATCTGGGAACGGTAGGGTTTATGGCAGATGTGGATCCCCATAACATGGAAGAAGCGATCGACCGCCTTTTGAATGACGACTATCGGATTGAAGAACGGATGAATCTGGTAGGAACCATCTATCATCAGGGGGAAGAGATGATGACTTCTATCGCATTGAATGATATTGTAGTGTCCCGTTCCGGTTATTCCCGTATTATCTGTCTGCGTATCTATGTAAACGGGGAATTGCTGGATGTCTATGAAGCAGACGGGGTGATCGTGGCAACTCCAACCGGCTCTACCGCTTATAATCTGTCAGCCGGCGGCCCTGTTGTAAATCCCAGTACCAGCCTGATCTTAGTGACACCGGTATCCCCGCATTCTCTTACCAGCAAAAGCGTGGTGCTTTCCGGTGATGATGAGATCGAGGTAGAGATCGTACCGAAACGAAAGAGCCAGAAGGAGGAAGCAAACGCTACCTTTGATTCCAGAACCTATGAGGAATTGCAGCCGGGGGATCGGATCCGGATTCGGCGTTCTCCCACAAGGACAAAGCTTATAAAGCTTTATCCCACCAGTTTTTATGAGGTATTAAGAAGTAAAATGGGAGATACAGGACAATGAAATCAGCAAGACAGTCAAAAATCATTGAATTGATCGAAAATAACGACATCATGACCCAGGAGGAATTGTCGGAGCTGTTAAGCAAGGCAGGATTTCCCAATACGCAGGCTACGATTTCCAGAGATATACGGGAACTGAAGCTGACAAAGATCACTACGGAGTCCGGAAAACCCAAATACGCCCTGAAACAGCCGCAGGATGCAGATATATGGAAAAAGTATCGGCAGGTGCTGGCAGCAGGGATCCTGACAATGGAGCCGGCGGAAAACCTGATCGTGATAAAAACCGTATCCGGTATGGCAATGGCGGTAGCGGCCGCCCTGGATCATCTGGATATAAACGGATTTATGGGTTGTATTGCGGGGGATGATACCATTATCGCAGTCGCAAGATCGAAAGAAATGTCAGAACGGGTGATCGCCAATATTGAAAAAACGGCTTACGGTGATTTTGGATAGGGGAACGCAGCGGGAATGTCTGCCGCCAACGGAGGAATAGAATGTTACGAAATCTGCATATTAAAAATATGGCATTGATCGATGAATTGGAAATCAGCTTTGAAGAGGGATTAAATATACTGACCGGAGAAACCGGAGCAGGGAAATCAATCTTACTCGAAGCCATGCAGACTGCATTAGGCGGAAAAACCGGCAGGGAAATGCTTCGTGAGGGGGCAGAGTATGGATTGGTAGAGCTTTTGTTTGAAATATCAGAGGAAGAACTGCGAGCTGCTCTGGAAGAAATGGAGATTCCCATTTCGGAAGAGCAGACCCTGATCCTCAGCCGCCGGATTTATCCGAATCGGGTGGTAAATAAGATCAATGATGAAATGGTGACTGTTGGAAAGATGAAGGAAGCCGCCGGACTTCTTGTTGATATTCATTCCCAGCATGAGAATCAGTCATTGCAAAAAAAAATCAATCATCTGCATATTTTGGACCGATTCGGTCATGATACCTTAAAAGAGCAAACACAACAGGTAAAGCTGGCTTGGAATGCATTGAAAGCAGCCGGGGAAGCATTGGAATATGGACAGATGGATGAAGAAATGCGGAAACGCCAGATGGATTTTGCGGAATTTGAGATCCGGGAAATCGAAGAAGCAAAACTGTATCCGGAGGAAGAGGCCGCCCTAGAACAGCGGTATCGGAAAATGGCAAACAGCAGAGAGCTTATGGAAACTCTTAATCGGATCTATCAGGCGACCGGTTATGAAGCGGCACAAAGCGGCGGAAGCCAGCTGGGACAGGCCTTGTCATACATGGAAAAGTCAGTGGAATATGATAAGGAACTGGACGGACTTTTGGAACAGCTCGAAACCATTGACAGTTTGTTAAATGATTTTAACCGGGAGCTTTCCGATTACAGGACAGGACTTACCTTTGAGGAGAGCGAATTCCGGGAAACGAAAGAGCGGCTGGATCAAATCCATCGGTTAGAAGCAAAATACGGAAAGACGGTTCCGAAGGTACTGGAATATCTGGAAAGCAAAAAAGCAGAATATGCAGGATATGTGGATTATGAACAACGAAGAATTGCGCTTGAGGAGGCATACCGGCAGGCGCTTCTTAAGTATCAGACCCAAGCGGAAACATTAAGCGAATGCCGGAAGCATGTGGCAAAGGAATTGACCGGGAGGATCGTTCAGGCGTTAAAAGAACTGAATTTTCCGGAAGTGATTTTTGAAATGGAATTCCGGAAGCTGGAAGCGCCGGCGGAGCGGGGAATAGACGATGCCTTTTTTGTGATTTCCACGAATCCCGGTGAGCCGGTAAAGCCTCTATGGGAGGTAGCGTCCGGCGGTGAATTGTCCAGGATTATGCTGGCGGTGAAATCCTGTCTGGCAAAGGAGGATTCTATCCCGACCCTGATATTTGACGAAATTGATTCTGGTATCAGTGGCAGAACCGCACAGAAGGTATCAGAGCGTCTTTCTGCCCTCGGACGAAAGCATCAGGTACTTTGTATCAGTCATCTGCCCCAGATTGCCGCTATGGCGGACGTTCATTATAAAATTGAAAAACAGGTGATTTCTGGTAAAACGGTTACAAAAATTGAGAAACTTGATGAAAATGCCTCCGTGGAGGAAATTGCCAGATTGCTTGGCGGCGTGGAAATTACTGAAACAGTGCTGTCCAGTGCGGCTGAGATGAAAGAAATGGCAAAGCGTACAAAAAAATACTAGGTGTTTTTTCAAAGAATCGTAGACACTAAGAGCAGACAAAGGCTGTTCTTAGTGTTTTTGTTTTATAAACGTAACGTTCTTTGTTACAGGACGTTAAGAAAAGGAGTGAATGGTATGAAAGGAAAGCTGTGGTTCTTTCCATTTTTTTTGAGTATTTCTTTTTTCGGCGGCTGGGGCTGGATGGAATATTACAGAACCTGTATCCCCAATGAGATACAAGTGATTGCAGGCAGCAAGGAGGATTTTGATTTTTCCATTCCTGCCAGTGCAAGTATGGAAACGGTAGATCAACAGTGGACTTTGCAATATCCCTTTACGATGACTGCATGGGATACCGGTTCTTATGAGATGAAGGTGCGGCTTTTCGGTATTATTCCGTTAAAGACCGTTCAAGTGGAGGCAATCGAAGAGGCATATGTGATTCCTTGTGGAACTCCGGTAGGAATCTACATGGAGACACAGGGGGTCATGGTAATTGATACCGGCGTGATCACAGATCAGAATGGCATGGAGACCGCTCCTGCCGCCAATATCTTACAGGCAGGAGATTATATTCAGGCGGTGAACGGTTCGCTGCTTTCCGATAAAGAGCAACTGATAAATGCCATACAGGAATCGGCAGGTCAGGACGTGGTTTTGACCGTAAACCGGAATCATCAGGCGTATGATGTCCGTATCCGTCCGGTACAGGGACAAGACGGTATCTATAAGGCAGGTATCTGGGTACGGGACGATATGCAGGGGATCGGTACTCTGACTTATGTGGCGGAAAACCAGTTTGGGGCTTTGGGACATGGTGTAAATGATATTGATACTGGCAAGCTGGTTGAACTAAAGCGTGGGGAATTGCGAAAGGCTTCTATCCTAGGACTTACACCGGGAGAAAGCGGAGAACCCGGTTCGGTAAGCGGAGTGGTGGACTATTCGGAAACCGGGGTTTTAGGAACGATTGAAACAAATTCGGAATGTGGGATCATCGGTTCCATAACGGAGCCGGAGCATTTACCGGAAGACATCAATCAAACGCTGGTGCCTATTGGCTTAAAGCAGGATGTGCATACGGGAACCGCTTATCTGCGTTCAAATATATCGGGGCAGATGAAGGACTATGAGATTCAGATCACGGAGCTTCATCTGGGGAATTCCCATACCACAAAGGGGCTGGAAATCCAAGTGACCGATCCGGAGCTTTTGGCGCTGACCGGAGGCATCATACAGGGGATGAGTGGCAGCCCGATCCTACAGGATGGAAAGCTGGTAGGGGCTGTGACCCATGTGTTTGTATCGGATTCTACCCGTGGCTATGGTGTGTTTATCGAACAGATGTTATAAGGGCAATGCGGGATTATTTGACAGGAGCTTCGACGAAATGTCTATCCGATTCTACAAAAGTTTACAGCAAACGTATCGAAACGATGATGTTTTGAACGAATGATCGTCTCTGGGTCGGTATCCTGTCAATAATTGCGGAGGATACCCCCTTTTCATGCTTTTTTAATTCTACTATAATTGCAAAGGAACAACAAATAGAGATTAAAAAATACAGGAGGCGAGCCATGAACGACATAAAAGTTGCAATCGTGAATCACGATAAACGGGCCCTGCAAAGGATTCATCAGCTTTTAACGGAAGAAGATCGGGTGCGGGTGGTTGGAACCGCACAAGATGGACAAGAGGCAGTTACAATGATCCGGGAACGGAAGCCGGAGGTAGTGATCTTGGATTTGATTATGCCTCATGTGGATGGCATGGGGATTATGGAACAGGTAGAATATCAGACCGGAAAGGAGGAAAAACCAAAGTATATCATAGGAATGATGAAAGGGCAGGAATTCATGTTCCAGATTGCGGCGGAAAGCCAGACCGTAGTGGGAGTCGGTTCCGGCTATACGCAGGCAGACTTAAAGAATGCGATTCAGATGTTAAACGGAAGCCGGAAGGCTATGCGTTGGGGCGGTATGCAGAGTGCTGCCATCACCGTTGCTCCAATGGAGGACAAGCTGGAACTGGTGGTGACGGATATTATCCATGAAATCGGGGTGCCGGCTCATATCAAGGGGTATCAGTATTTAAGAAGTGCGATCCTGATGTCCGTAGCGGATATGGATATTTTGAATTCTATTACCAAGCAGTTGTATCCGGAGATTGCAAAACAGTACGGGACAACGCCCAGCCGGGTGGAGAGGGCGATCCGGCATGCCATTGAAGTCGCATGGGGCAGAGGACATATGGATACGATTGATGAATTGTTTGGATATACGATCCATGCAGGAAAAGGAAAACCGACGAATTCGGAATTTATTGCATTGATTGCAGATAAGATACGTCTGGATCAGAAAATCATGAGTGCGTAAGGTGAAACGCAATAGGAAAGAACGAGCAGAAAGAAGATGGGGGAACTATGGAAAATATAACGAAAATGAAAGTGATGGCAGCGGATCAGGATCTGATCGAGGAGTTAAGCAGATATGACTTTATTTCCAGAGACGGGAGTATGGAAATCATAGGAAAATATCTGGACGGTGATGAACTGTATCAGGCCATCGTATCCAATCAGCCGGATTTGGTGGTGATGGACGCTTTACTTAGCCGGACAGACGGGATCGAACTGATGCGGCGTATGAAGGAAGAACATCCGGAAATCCATACCAGATACATTTTATTGACAACGATCGGGACGGAAAGCGTAATTGAGACTGCCTTTATGATGGGGGCTTCTTACTATATGCTGAAGCCCTTTGACAATCAGATACTAAAGCGGAGAATGAAGCAGGTGTTAATGAGTGAGGACTATGAAAAGGAGGAACGGATCCTGGAACTGGGTGAGGATCTTGCACCATATCTGCGGGAACGGAATCTGGAGGGTGAGGTTACGGAAATAATCCGGGAAATCGGTATTCCCGCCCATATCAAGGGGTATCAGTATATCCGGGAAGGCATCATGATGGCAGTCGAGGATCCGAATATGCTGAATTATATTACGAAGCTGTTGTATCCAACCATCGCTAAGAAATATAAAACGACTTCTTCCAGCGTGGAACGTGCAATCCGCCATGCGATCGAGGTGGCATGGAGCCGAGGGAAAATGGATGTTATACAGGAATTGTTCGGGTACACCATTCATGCCGGGAAAGGGAAACCCACGAATTCGGAATTTATTGCGCTGATAGCGGACAAGCTCCGTTTAGAATATGACTTGCAAAAGTAAAATAATGGTTCCATTTGTCAGGAAGTTGTGCTATACTTTTTTCATTAAAGGATATAGGAATATGGAAGACCGGGAGGAATATTGAATATGAAAAAAGTGGCGTATATTGCATCGGAATGTGTTCCATTTATAAAAACAGGCGGTCTGGCTGATGTAGTTGGAACTCTGCCGAAGATGTTCAATAAGAATGAATATGACGTTCGGATTATTATTCCGAATTACCTGTGTATTCCCCATAAATATCGGGAGAAGATGAAGTATCTGACAAACTTTCAGATGGATATTGGCTGGAGACAGCAGTATGTAGGCATTATGTATATGGAATATGAAGGGGTTCCGGTTTACTTTATAGATAACGAGTATTATTTTAACGGTTTCGGGCCATATGGAGATGTGAAATGGGATATTGAGAAGTTTTCCTTCTTCTCAAAGGCGGCCTTATCCATTCTGCCGGTGATCAATTTCCGCCCGGATATTATCCACTGCCACGACTGGCAGTCCGGTCTGGTTCCGGTTTACTTAAAGACGCTGTTTGCAGGGAATCCGTTTTTCCAGGGAATCAAGTCGATCATGACGATTCATAACCTGAAGTTTCAGGGAAACTGGGATATTGATACGATTAAGGCTTATTCCGGACTTCCGGCATATGTATTTACCCCGGACAAGCTGGAGTTTAAGAAGGATGCCAGTATGTTGAAGGGCGGTCTGGTGTATGCGGATAAGATCACGACGGTAAGCAATACCTATGCCGGTGAGATACAGACACAGGAATATGGAGAAGGGCTGGAGGGACTGCTTTCTGCCAGACATCATGACCTGTGGGGGATCGTAAACGGGATTGATTATGATATTTATAATCCGGCAAAAGATCCTATGATCTATAAGAATTATACGATTAAGAACTATAAGAAGAACAAGGCGGAAAATAAGCGGAAGATGCAGGAGGAATTCGGGCTTCCGGTAGATGATAAGCAGTTTGTGATCGGTATTATCTCACGATTGACTGACCAGAAGGGTCTGGATCTGGTTGACCGGGTAATGAATGAGATCTGTCAAGACGGTGTACAGTTCATCGTCTTGGGCACGGGGGATCATCATTACGAGGATATGTTCCGGTACTATCAGGGCATTCATCCGTATAAGGTATCGGCAAATATTTATTATTCTGATGAGCGCTCTCATAAAATGTATGCAGGCTGCGATGTTATGCTGGTACCGTCCCGATTTGAACCATGCGGCCTGACACAGTTGATGGCGCTGCGGTATGGTACGGTGCCGGTGGTACGGGAAACCGGCGGACTGAAGGATACGGTAGAGCCTTATAACGAGTTTGAAAAGACAGGAACGGGCTTTAGCTTCCGGAATTACAATGCGCATGAGATGCTGAATACCATTAACTATGCAAAAGAAGTTTATTATAACGATAAAGAAAGCTGGTATGGCATTATGGAACGTGCCATGAATGCGGACTATTCATGGCAGAAGTCCGCAGAAAAATATCAGGAGCTTTATGAATACGTATAAAAGCCTATGGCTTAGCAGAAACAGGGTCAGCGGATAACGGGTAAAGTTTCCGCTGGCCTTCTTTTATCAGGAGGGAGAAGATTTATCCGGCAGGCGGTGGCATGAGACGGATGAAAGGCAGAGCCTATCCATACGGACGGATAAACGCTTTACAAGAAGGAGTAAACTATGGCATTTGACGGAATCGTAATTGCAAATATCGTGCAGGAACTAAAAGCCGATCTATTAAACAGCAGGATCTATAAGATTTACCAGCCGGAACCGGACGAGATCCATCTGATCGTAAAGACAAAACAGGGAAATCGCCGGCTTTTGCTTTCTGCGAGCGCAACACTGCCTTTGATCTATCTGACGACAGAAACCAAAAATAATCCAATGACCGCACCGGTTTTTTGTATGCTGTTGCGAAAACATATCGGAAACGGAAGAATCGTTGAAATCGAGCAGCCGGGCATGGAACGGATCGTTATCCTGCATATCGAGCATCTTGATGAACTGGGCGATCTTTGCAGAAAGCGGCTTATCATAGAAATAATGGGAAAGCATAGCAATCTTATCTTCTGTGACGAGACGAATCAGATTATCGACAGTATCAAACGGATCGGTGCGCAGATCAGTTCCGTCAGAGAGGTATTACCGGGACGGGAGTATACCCTGCCTCCGGCACAGAACAAGATTAACCCCGCTGAACTGACGAAAGACTTTTTTTTGCGGGAAATGTGCAGGAAATCCGGGAATCTTTGCAAGATGCTGTATACCTCGTTGAACGGAATCAGTCCGGTGGTGGCAAATGAGATCTGTTACCGGGCCGGTCTTGACGGAAACGACAGTACGGATACGCTGCGATATGAAAATGGAGAAGTACAGGCGGGAACGGATACCGAAAATCCGTCAGGAACGGAGCGGCTTTGGCAGTCCTTGTCACAGGTAGTGGAACAGATACAAAACGGAGAATTTGAACCGGGAATCTATTATGATGAAACGGGAAATCCGGTTGAATTTTCCTCGATTGCCCTGCATATGTATTCCGATATGGTGTGGAAACCGTCCGCATCCATTTCCGAGGTATTGCAGGAATACTATGAAAAGAAAAGCAATATAACCCGGATTCGGCAGAAATCTTCCGATCTGCGGCGTATCGTGGCGACAGCAGTAGAACGGACGGTTAAAAAATATGATCTGCAGCGAAAGCAGTTAAAAGATACGGAGCAGCGGGAAAAATACCGAATCTACGGGGAACTGTTAAATACCTATGGATACGGAACAAAACCGGGGGCAGCTTCTGTCCAAGTGTTGAATTACTATACAGGCGAGGAGCTTACGATCCCCCTTGATCCGCTGCTTTCCGCAGGAGAGAATGCAAAACGATATTTTGCCAAGTATAATAAGCTGAAACGTACCAGTGAAGCGTTAACGGAACAGGTCGTTGCGACGGAACGGGAGCTTTATCAGCTACAGTCCATTCAAGCCGCTTTTGATTTGAGCTTGGATGAGAATGATCTGGCGGATATTAAACGGGAGTTGATGGAGTACGGCTATATCAAATTCAAAAAAGAAGGGAAAAAGAAAGGAAAATTTTCCAAAAGCAAGCCGCTGCATTATATTTCTTCCGACGGTTTTCATATGTATGTGGGGAAAAATAATTATCAGAATGAGAAAGTCACGTTTCAGCTGGCAAACGGCGGGGATCTATGGTTTCATGCCAAACAGGCAGCCGGTTCCCATGTGATCGTGAAGACGGAAGGAAAAGCAGAACTCCCAGACCGCACCTATGAGGAAGCAGCCAGACTAGCGGCATATTATTCTTCTGCCCGTACCGGGTCTAAGGTGGAGATTGATTATACCAGACGGTCAAATCTAAAAAAATCACCGGGGGCAGCTCCCGGCTTTGTGATCTATCATACCAACTATTCCATGACAGTAGAACCGGATATTCAGGGAATTCAGGAAGTTCCGGTATAAGGGAAATGAGTGACAGGCATTGACTTTTGCTTGCCTTTTACCGTATAATAAATAAGATTTTGAAAATAACAGGGGCGATTCGGTATTGCCATACAAAAAAGATAAAGCAGGTGATAGCATGATTTGCAGTATGACAGGCTTTGGCCGAAGTGAAATAACAGCTTCTGATTATAAACTGACGGTGGAAATGAAGGCGGTAAATCACAGGTACAGTGAATTCAGTCTGAGAATGCCAAAGAAGTTCAATAGTCTGGAAGCGGAAATCCGAACCTTATTAAAGGAATATATTAACCGGGGCAAGGTAGATGTCTATATCACCTACGAGGAGGAACGGGAAGCCGGAGGAGGGATAACTTATCATCCGGAGGTGGCTTTAGAATACGTTTCCTATCTTCGGCAGATCGAGAAGGATTTTAAGATTCGTGACGACTTAACGGTCACGAAGCTGGCGAATTTTCCGGATGTGCTGACCAGAGAGGAACCGTCTGTCGATGAACAGCGGCTCTGGGAAATCTTAGAACCGGGTATCCGAAAAGCAGCGGAGCAGTTTGCCGCAGCAAGAAAACGAGAAGGAGAAAATCTGAAAACAGATTTACTAAATAAGCTGGATTCCATGCTGGAGATGGTAACATATATAGAGGAGAAAGCCCCGGAGCTTATACAGGAATATCGGGAAAAGCTGGAGGCGAAAGTACAGGAATTATTGGGAAATACTACGATTGATGCATCACGAATCGCAACGGAGGTAGTCATTTTTGCGGACAAGATCTGTGTAGATGAAGAAACGGTACGGTTAAGAAGCCATATCAGCAATGCCCGTCAGATTTTAACGGAAGGCGGAAGTGTGGGACGAAAGCTGGACTTCATCGCACAGGAAATGAACCGGGAAGCCAATACGATTCTGTCGAAAGCAAATTCCCTGGATATTTCCAATAAAGCCATTGACTTAAAAACCGAGATCGAAAAGGTACGGGAACAGATACAAAACATAGAGTGAGGTCAGGTGATAAAATGGGAAAAAGAGGTTTTTTGATCGTGATTTCCGGCTTTTCCGGGGTAGGAAAGGGAACAGTCGTAAAACGTTTAGTTTCAGATTATGGCTACAGTCTTTCCGTATCTGCCACCACACGTGCGCCCAGAGAAGGAGAAATGGATGGCAGGGAATATTATTTTAAGTCTAGGGAAGAATTTATGAATCTCATCGATTATAACGGATTTATCGAATGGGCGGTTTATGTGGATAATTATTATGGTACACCCAGAGCATTTGTGGAGCAGGAACTGGCGCTTGGCCACCATGTAATTTTGGAGATCGAGGTTCAGGGAGCTTTAAATATCAAGCGGCAGTATCCAGATGCAGTGCTTATTTTTCTTACAGCACCAAGCGCTTATGAATTAAAAAAACGACTGACGGGAAGAGGCACGGAAGATGCCGGGGTCATTGAAAAGCGGATGCGGCGTGCGGCCGAAGAAGCTGAGGATATGGATGCATATGAATATATTATCATCAATGATGATCTGGATCAGTGCGTACAGGACGTAAATGCAGTCATCGTCGCCAGAGGCTGTATGCTGGAGGAAAAAAAGGAGTTTATTAGTCAGATGAAAGCAGAGCTGAAGGCTTTGTAGATAGAAAGGAGAACAGGGATATGATACATCCGTCTTATACAGATTTAATGGAGGTTGTGAACAGCGAGGTTGAGCAGGGAGAACAGCCGGTCGTACAGAGCCGGTATTCCATTGTTCTTGCCACTGCAAAACGGGCAAGACAGATCATTGCAGGTTCTGAACCGTTGGTAGAGGCAAAGAATCAAAAGCCGCTCTCGCTTGCCGTGGAAGAGTTATACAGCGGCAGAGTGAAAATCGTAGGTGACGAAGAGGAATAGGAAAAACAGATGCTCTACCTTATGAATGCAGTATTCATAGTGTTCGGGCATCTTTTTCTTTGCAAGAAATCCAGAGGAACGGAATAGGATACAAATAAGAGGCGAATGACAACGACAGGACGAAAGTCGGAACAGGAGGCAGGAAAATGCAGGTAGCGGATTTGATTCGGGGCATGGAATATACGCTGTTACAGGGAACGCTGGATACAGAGGTTATAGAGGTAGAGAATGATTCCCGGCTGGTTCAGCCGGGGTATCTGTTTTTTTGTATTCCCGGCAGTGCAAGAGACGGACATGAATTTGCAAACGAGGTTGTGAAAAAAGGGGCGGCTGTCTTAGTAGTGGAGCATCCGGTTGATGTAGAGGGATCTGTAACCGTGATCCAGGTGCCAAGCTGTCGGTATGCCATGGGCATCCTTTCCTCTGTTTTTTACGGAGAACCTTCCAAAAAACTAACCGTTATCGGGATCACGGGTACAAAGGGAAAGACCACAACAGCATATATGATACATTCCATGCTGGAGCAGACCGGACATCATACCGGTCTGATCGGCACGATTGAAGTGTTAGACGGTATCCATCGGATTCCGGCCAACAACACCACACCGGAATCTCTTGCGTTACAAAGAATCTTACGGGATATGGTGGAAAACGGGCTGGACAGTGTGGTAATGGAGGTGTCCTCTCAGGGGTTGATGCTGAATCGGGTTGCCGGAGTTGACTTTGATTACGGAATCTTTACCAATCTTTCCGAAGACCATATCGGTGCCAATGAACATGCCAGCTTTGAAGAATACCGTATGTGGAAGAGTAAGCTTTTTCAGCTTTGTAAGGTTGGGATTTTTAATATGGACGATGATAACTGTGAGGCAGTCATGGAAGGGCATACCTGTCAGGTGGTGACATATGGCATGCAGTCCGAGGCTGATTATCGTGCAAGTGATTGGAAGCTTCAGAATGAAGACGGACATCTTGGAATTGAATATCAGCTTTCCGGTAAGGTGGAAGGAAGGCTGTTAGTTAATATTCCGGGGAAATTCAGCATTTATAATTCCCTGTCCGCAGTAGCGGTGGCACATGAAATGCAGGTGCCGATGGAGTCGATAAAGCAGGTGTTAGCGACTATAAAGGTACGGGGGAGGGTGGAACTGATACCAATCTCCGATGCCTTTACCCTGTTGATTGATTATGCCCATAATGCAGTCAGTCTGGAAAGTATATTGGAAACCCTGCGGGAGTATCAGCCGGGACGATTGGTCTGTGTATTTGGCTGCGGCGGTAACCGTTCAAAAACCAGACGGTATGAGATGGGCGAAGTTTCCGGCCGGCTGGCGGATCTTACGATCATTACTTCAGATAATCCCCGGTTTGAGGAACCGGAGGCGATTATTCAGGATATTGTTACGGGGATTTCCAAGACCAATGGAACGCATATCGAGATCAGCGATCGAAAGGAAGCCTTCCGGTATGCGATCATGCATGCCCGGCCGGGGGACGTGATCGTACTGGCAGGAAAGGGACATGAGGATTATCAGGAAATAAAGGGTGTAAAGTACCATATGGATGAACGGGAGCTGATCCAGCAGGTTTTGGAGGAAGAAGATGTCAGCAAGATATGTGGATATAATAATCGATATTTCGCATGAAGCCATCGACCGGACGTTTCAGTATGAAGTTCCTCTTGCTTTGCAGGAATCCGTTTCCATCGGGACACAGGTACGGATTCCTTTTGGAAAAGGGAACCGGCTGCGAACCGGGTATGTGATCGGCATGGGTGAGGAACCCAGATGGGCGGTGGATAAGATAAAACCCGTTCACAGTATCGTGGAAAATCGTCTGCCTGTGGAGGGACAGCTGATCCGGCTGGCGGCATGGATAAAGGAAACGTATGGCTCTACTATGTATCAGGCATTGACGACCGTTATGCCGGTGAAAAGGAAGGTAAAGCCGGTAGAAATGAAAACCTTACAGCTGGCAGTGAACAAAGAAGAGGGAAGATTAAGGCTGCTGGAATACCAAAGAAAAAATAGCAGGGCTAAAGTGCGTCTTTTGGAGGCACTGCTCCAACATGGCGAGATCCCTATGGAGCTGGCAAAAAACAAATTAAATATCAGCCCTTCCACTCTTCAGAGGCTGAAAGAGGAAGGAACCATAGACATTCTTTCCCAGACTAAGTACCGGCAGGCAGGAACCCGCAGGCATATGGCGGAGCCGGAGCCGGAGCTGAATCCGGAACAAAGAAAGCTGGTAGAGGAATTCCGGAACGATTATCTGGAGGGAAAAGAAAATACATATCTGCTTCATGGCGTTACGGGAAGCGGAAAGACGGAAGTGTATATGCATGCCATTGATGTGGTAGTTCAGCAGGGGCAGCAGGCAATCGTCCTCATACCGGAAATTGCGCTGACTTTTCAGACGGTGATGCGGTTCCGCAGACATTTTGGCGACCGGATCGCTCTGCTGCATTCCAGACTGAATGCAGGGGAGCGATACGATCAGTTCCAGCGGATACGGAACGGGGAAGCGGATATTGTCATTGGCCCCAGATCGGCTTTGTTTGCTCCCTGTACGGATCTGGGGCTGATCATTATAGATGAAGAACAGGAATCTTCCTATAAAAGCGATAATGTTCCCAAATATCACACAAGGGAGACTGCCATACAACGGGCGTCTATGTCCGGAGCCAGCGTGATACTTGGTTCCGCTACTCCTTCTTTGGACTCATACTATCGGGCGGAGCAGGGCCGCTATGTGCTATGGGAGTTAAAAGAACGGGCGAACAAAGGAACATTGCCGCAGGTTGAAGTCGTGGATTTGCGGGAAGAATTAAAACAGGGAAACCGGAGCCGGTTCAGCTTTCGGCTTCAGGAACTGATCGGAAGCCGGTTGAAGGCAGGCGAGCAGACGATGATCTTCATGAACCGGCGGGGATATTCCAGCTTCGTATCCTGCCGAAGCTGTGGTGAAGTGGTACGTTGTCCTCATTGTCAGGTCTCTCTGACCTATCACGATCATCATTCCGAGCATCCGAAGCTGCTGTGCCACTATTGCGGTTATACGGAACCTTATATCCGGAAATGCAAGGCATGTGGTTCAACCTTGATCGGTCGGTTTGGCTCCGGCACGCAGATGGTCGAGGCGGAATTAAAGGAGCAGTTTCCCGAAGCGAGAATCCTGCGTATGGATGCCGATACAACAAAGGGCAAAGAAGGTCATGAAGAGATTCTTTCTGCCTTTGGCGAAGGAGAGGCGGATATACTGGTAGGAACTCAAATGATCGTGAAGGGACATGATTTCCCCAACGTAACTTTGGTAGGAATCTTAGCGGCGGATCTATCCCTGCACAGTCAGGATTACATGGCGGGCGAGCGGACCTTTGATCTGCTGACACAGGCGGCTGGACGGGCAGGACGTGGTGACCGGCCGGGTACGGTGGTGATACAGACCTACGATCCGGAGCATTATGTGATAGAAACGGCGGCCAGACAGGATTATGCTGCTTTCTATGAAAATGAAATGGCTTACCGGAGGATATTAAAATATCCGCCTGTCTGCCAGATGCTGGCGGTTTTGATCACTGCAGAAAAGGAAACCGTTTCGGAGAGGGCGGCGGCTTGGTTAAAGGACAAGCTGTGTCGGTATCTGGAAGAAAAGAATCGGGAAACAAGTATGCAGGTAATCGGGCCGGGGATACCGATGATAGCAAAGATAAAGGACATCTATCGCAGGATTCTATATATAAAGGCAGAGGAGACAGCTTCTCTGGCAGAGGCAAGAGAGCAATTAGAGCAATGGGCTTCCAGTGCGGAAACAGCGGAGGAATGGAAGCTGTATTTCGACTTAAATCCTATGAAGGGATATTGATATGGGCATCAAAACCCGTTATACTGATAGGAAAGGAAAGCATCAGGAAAGGAAGAGAAAAAATGGGAATTCGTAAGATTCGGATAGAAGGTGATCCGATTTTAAGAAAGCAATGCAAGCCGGTGGAAAAAATGACCCCCAGACTGACAGCCTTGATTGAGGATATGTTTGATACCATGTATGAGGCAAACGGAGTAGGACTGGCAGGCCCGCAGGTAGGTATCCTGAAGCGGATCGTAGTCATTGATGTAGGGGATGAGAATCCATTGGTTTTGATCAATCCGGAGCTGCTGGAAACCTCCGGGGAACAGGTTGGAGACGAGGGCTGCTTGAGCCTGCCGGGGAAGGTCGGAACGGTCAAGCGTCCGAATTATGTGAAATGCAGAGCGTATAATGCACAAATGCAGGAATATATCGTGGAAGGAACGGAGCTTTTGGCAAGGGCGATCTGTCATGAACTGGATCATTTAGACGGTGTTTTATACCGGGATCATGTAACAGACGGTTTGCGTGATGTGGAATAAATTGTCCGGTTTAAAAGGACAATGGGAAAGCAGGTGATGATATGCGGGTCGTATTTATGGGAACACCGGAATTTGCGGTTAAGGTACTTGAAGCAATGATTGACGCAGGACATGAGGTGGCAGGGGTTTATACCCAGCCCGATAAACGAAAAGGCCGTGGAAAGACCATGCAGTATCCACCGGTCAAGGAGGCGGCCCTGAAATCCGGGATACCGGTCTTTCAGCCGGAGCGGATCAAAGATCAAGAGGTAGTAGAGGAGTTAAGAACCTTACAGCCGGAGATCATCGTGGTAGTGGCATTTGGACAGATCCTTCCGGAAGCGGTGCTTACGCTTCCGCCATTTGGCTGTGTCAATGTCCATGCCTCTTTGCTTCCACGTCTTCGTGGAGCCGCTCCGATCCAGCAGGCTATCATTCAGGGAGAGTCGGTCAGTGGTGTTACTACCATGTATATGGCTAAGGGGCTGGATACCGGGGATATGATCGAACAGGTGCAGGTTCCGATCGACGCAAACGAAACCGGGGGTTCTTATCAGGATAAGCTGGCAGAAGCAGGAGCCCAGCTTTGTCTTTCGACTTTGGAGAAGATAAAGGCGGGAACTGCCAAACGGATTCCGCAGGATGAACGGCAAAGCACGTATGCACACCGGCTGGATAAGGCAATGGGAAAATTAGACTTTCAAAGACCGGCGGAGGAGCTGGAGCGACTGATACGGGGATTAAATCCCTGGCCCAGCGCATATACCAGTCTTAGAGGGAAGAATCTTAAGATCTTTGCGGCAGAGGTAGAACCGGGGAATCCCGAACAGGAGCCGGGAACGGTTATAGCTGTGGATAAGACTGGCTTTACCGTACAATGCAATCCGGGCAGCTTAAGGATCTGTTCTTTGCAGCCGGAGGGGAAGAAACGTATGGACAGCGCTGCTTTCCTGCTTGGCTACTCCGTAGTGCCGGGCATGCGTTTGGGAGAAGAAGATTCGTAAAAAATAACTAATCATGAGCAGGGGAAGAACAGATGGCAAAGGATAACAATATACGGGCGCTGGTACTGGAAAGCATAACGGAGGCGGACCGGGAAGAAACCACGATCAGCCAGTCGATGCAGGAAACGTTAAGAAAGTATCAGTATTTCAGCAAACAGGAACGAAGCTTTTATACCCGGCTTTGCCAGGGAACCGTTGAGAACCGGCTGCTATTGGATTATCTGTTGGATCAGGTATCCAGTAAGCCTATGAGGCGGTGTAAGCCTTATATTCGGAATCTGCTGCGTATGAGTCTGTACCAGCTCCGCTTCATGAATGGCGTACCGGAATCAGCTGTCTGCAATGAAGCGGTCAAGCTGGCAGAAAAAAAGGGATATGTTTCTTTAAAAGGATTTGTAAACGGGGTGCTTCGTAATCTGATCCGACGGCAAGATCACCTTTCTTTGCCAATGCGGGAGGAGCAACCGGTGGAATATCTGTCGGTGATGTATTCAGTACCGGAATGGCTGGTTCGGGAATTTATCCGCTGGTATGGCAGGGAGCTGACGGAAGAAATGTTGGCGGCTTTTTTACAGGAGGCCCCCTTGACGGTTCGTATCAATCAGGCGAGAGGCTCCAAAAAAGAAATCCTGGAACAGCTAAACGCAGAGGGAATTCAGTGCAGGAACGGTTGCTATACAGAAAATACCCTTCGACTTACCGGTATCAATTATGTAGGCCGAATGAAACCCTTTCGAGAGGGACTTGTCACCGTACAGGATGAAAGCTCTGTACTACAGGGCTTTTTGATACACCCGCTCCCCGGAGCCAGAATATTAGACCTTTGTGCCGCTCCCGGCGGCAAGGCTCTCTATGCGGCTGAGCGGCTGCTGGAGGTGGAAGCAGGAGAGAAGAATAAAGCCGGAGGACCGGAACCGGGCTTTGTACTGGCACAGGACATCAGTGAAGCAAAGCTTAAGCGGATCCGGGAAAATGCAGAACGCATGAAATATCCGAATGTACGAATCAAACAGTGGGATGCCAGGAAGCCGCAGGAGGAACTGTTTCAGACGATGGATATTGTAATTGCAGATCTCCCCTGCTCCGGTCTGGGGGTAATCGGCAGAAAACCAGATATTAAATACCGATTGTCAAAGAAGCAGATCAACGAACTGGTCTCCCTTCAGAGAGACATTCTAAGACTAGCGGGACAGTATGTAAAACCGGGCGGATATTTGATCTACAGCACTTGTACCTTAGACCCGGCAGAGAATCAGGAGCAGATTCGTTGGATGCAGGAAACCTATCCGTTTACATCGGTTTCCATTGAGCAGATGCTGCCTAAGTCTCTCACGGAGCAGTTAGAGGGACAGCCGGGTACAGAGCTGGAAAAGGGGTACTGCACCCTGCTGCCGGGTTGGCAAAGCTGCGACGGTTTTTTTCTGGCGGTATTAAAAAAGGATTCGATAGAAAATGAGGTGGAGACGTGGATATCCGGTCAATGACCTACGAAGAACTGGAAGCATATGGAAACGAAAAAGGCTGGCAGAGGTTCCGGACAGAGCAGGTTTTTGGCTGGATACATGAAAAACTGGCAGATACACCGGAAGAGATGCATAATCTGCCAAAACAACTCCGGGAGGAACTAAAACAGGACTGGATCCAGCTTACGGAGGAGACCCGCATGGAGTCTAAACTGGACGGCACCTGCAAATTCTTGTTCCGCTTACAGGACGGACATCTGATCGAAAGTGTATGGATGCCTTACCGGCATGGTAATTCTGTTTGTATTTCCTCACAGGTGGGATGCCGTATGGGCTGCCGCTTCTGTGCATCGACAATGGATGGCTGGGTTCGGAATTTAACGGCTTCGGAAATGCTTTCGCAGGTATATGCTATGCAAAAAAACATGGGAGAACGGGTTTCCAATGTAGTAGTCATGGGAATCGGGGAACCGTTGGATAATTATGACAATCTGCTCCGCTTTATCCGTCTTTTGACACAGGAGCGAGGACTGCATCTTAGTCAGCGGAATCTTACCGTGTCCAGCTGCGGACTTGTACCGGAAATCCGCCGATTGGCAAAGGAGCGGCTGCAGATTACCCTTGCGCTTTCGCTTCATGCCGCCACGGATAAGGAACGACAGGCATTGATGCCGATTGCCAACCGGTATAGTCTTGAGGAAGTATTAAGCGCCTGTCAGTATTATTTTGAGACTACAGGAAGACGGATCACTTATGAATACAGTCTGGTAAAGGGAATAAACGACAGCCGGAACCATGCGGAGAGATTGAGTCGGTTGTTAAAGGAGCATCGCCCCTGTCATGTAAATCTGATCCCGGTAAACCCGATCCGGGAACGGAATTTTCAACGTGCGGACGACAAAACCATACAAAATTTCAAATATATACTTGAAAATAATCAAATAAATGTTACTATAAGAAGAGGTATGGGTAGCGATATTAACGCTGCCTGCGGCCAGTTACGGAGAGATTATATCCGGAAAAATAAATAGGAGGAAGCGGATTTGTTATCATTTGGAAAAACCGATATAGGAAAGAAGCGGAGCATGAATCAGGATAATCTGTTCTTCAGTGATGAACCTGTAGGCACGCTGCCGAATCTCTACATCGTTGCCGATGGTATGGGCGGTCATAAGGCCGGAGATTATGCTTCCTCGTATGCAGTATTCCGATTTGTGGAATTCGTAAAACGGTGCGAGGAGGTTAATCCCATCACTGTTATGAAGAAGGGAATCCAGACCGTAAATGAAGGCATCCGGGCGGCATCAAAGGAGCGGGAAGAACTAAGCGGAATGGGAACGACCTTTGTATGTGCAGTAATAGCGGATAACCACCTGTTTGTTGCAAATATCGGCGACAGCCGCTTGTATCTGCTTGACAAGAGCAGCATACGACAGATTACATTGGATCATTCTTTAGTAGAAGAACTGATCCGGACCGGTCAGCTCAATCCCCTTAAAGTACGGAACCACCCGGAAAAGAATATCATTACACGGGCATTGGGCGTCAGTGAAGAAGCGGTTCCCGACTTTTTTGAATTAGAGTTACATATGGATGAAAGAATCTTAATGTGTTCAGACGGTTTATCCAACATGGTAGAGGATGACGAGCTTCTGAATATCGTTATGGAAGCAGAGAAACCTGAAGCTGCTGTAGAACGCCTGATCGACCGGGCAAATTATTACGGTGGTAAAGATAATATAGCGGCCCTAGTGGTGGCACAGTAAATAGAGAGGTGTAAAAATGTTAAAACCAGGAATGATGTTAGGCGATCGATATGAGATAATCGAGCTGGTAGGCTCCGGCGGTATGTCCGAGGTCTATAAGGCAAAGGATCATAAGCTGAACCGCTATGTTGCCGTAAAGGTATTGAAACATGAATTCAGTGATGACCGGAACTTTGTCTCCAAGTTCCGGGTGGAGGCACAGTCCGCAGCCGGGCTGGCACATCCCAATATCGTAAATGTCTATGACGTGGGAGAAGATGAAGGTATTTATTATATCGTCATGGAATTCGTAGAAGGGATCACTCTGAAAGAATACATTATGAACAATGGAAGGCTTTCCGCAGAGCAGGCGTTGGATTTCGCTTTGCAGATCGCTTCCGGTATCGAAGTCGCACATCAGAATCATACCATTCATAGAGATATTAAGCCGCAGAATATTATCGTTTCCAGAAACGGAACTTTAAAGGTTACGGATTTCGGGATCGCCAGAGCGGCTACCTCCAATACGGTCGCTTCCAATGCGATGGGAAGCGTGCATTATGTTTCGCCGGAACAGGCAAGAGGCGGATACAGTGATGAAAAAAGTGATATTTATTCGTTAGGTATTACCATGTATGAAATGGTAACCGGACGTGTACCCTTTGAAGGGGATAACAATGTCACGGTTGCCCTGATGCATATTCAGGGGGAGATGATTCCACCCAGAGAATATTACCCGGACATTCCTGCCAGCTTTGAAAAGGTCATATTAAAATGTACCCAGAAAAAGCCGGAGCGAAGATACCTGACTGCCAGTGCGTTAATCGCTGATCTGCGTCGGGTGGCGACAAATCCAAACGGGGATTTTGTGGTTATGGGAGCGAATACGGCAAACGATGCGCCTACGGTTATGATGTCTGATGCCGAGATGAGTACGATAAAGGAAACAGCCGCTCAAAAATCCATGGAAGCGGCACCGGAGGAAACCAGAGACCGGAGAGCGGTTTCCGGTGTGTCTTCTACGCCGTCGGCTTCCTCAACGACGGACGAGGATTTTGACCCGGATGATGAAGATTATAATTATGATTACGAAGATGAGGACGACGAGGACGAGGAGCAGGAGGAAGATTATAGCCCGGTTCCGGAGGATGAGATCGATCCGAAGCTGCAAAAGATCGTAATTGTCGGGGGTATCGTAGCGGCAGTGATCATCGCCATGTTTGTCATGCTGTTTGTAGGGCAGGCGGCAGGTTGGTTCCGGTTCGGAAATAAGCCCGGCAATACTGCCGATGAAGAAGAGGAAGCCATTGAAATGTCGGTAGATGTAGTAGGGTTAAATATCGAGTCTGCCGAGGATATGTTAAAAAAGGCGGAGATTCCTTATACATTGGAGCATGAAAACAGCGATACCATTGAGGCGGATATTGTAATTTCCCAGGATTATAAAAAGGGAGATATGATACCGGCCGGAACCGCAGTAAAGATCATTGTCAGTGCAGGTAAGGAAGAAGTATCAGTACCAAACGTAGTGGGGTATGAGGTATCCCAGGCAGAAACTATGCTGAATGATGCGGAACTGACGATCACCCATTCATATGAATATAGTGACGAGGTAGAAAAGGACCATGTAATCAGTCAGGATCCGGTTGGTACCCAGATGGTAGCAAAGGGCACACGGGTTACGATCGTTGTCAGCAACGGTGCGGAGGTAAAGGAAGCCGAGGTGCCGGATCTGCGTGGAAAAACCCAGCAGGAAGCATCAGCGGAGTTACAGAATCGAAAGCTGGAGCTTGGTCAGGTATCGGAAGCAAGCAGCGACACGGTAGAAGTAGGAAAGGTTATTTCCCAGAGTACCAGCGCGGGTACGAAGGTTCTGGAAGGCTCATCGGTTGATATTACCATCAGTACAGGACCGGCTCCGACTTCCGAGAGTCCGAAAACCTATTCCGCTACCTTTACAGGAAGCATTACTTATGCAGGAAGCGGAGATTCAAGTTATAACGTAGAAGTACGATATGTGATCGGAGACAGCAGCCGGACAGTGGTCAGCGGCAATGTATCGGCACAAAATCAAACCTTATCGATTCCTAATGGCACGACGCTTAGCGGTCTGTCTTCACAGGGAACCCTTCAGGTGCTGTATAATGGCTCTACAACCAAACCGGACGACGTAAATCAATCGGTCAATGTCCAACTGGCGGAAGAATAGGCAGCATATGCAGGGAACGATCATCAAAGGAGTCGGCGGCTTTTATTATGTAGATATTCCCGGTCAGGGATTGTATGAATGCCGGGCAAAAGGCAGCTTTCGGAATGAAAACAAGAAGCCATTGCCGGGCGATCGGGTAGTGATACAGGTATTGGATGAGGCGAATCAGCTAGGTAATCTGATAGAAATCAAGAAACGGAAAAATGAATTGATCCGGCCGGCAGTGGCAAATGTGGATCAGGCGTTGATCGAGTTTGCAGCTGCCCAGCCGAATCCGAATCTTAACCTGCTGGATCGGTTTTTGCTGCTTATGAATCGACAGCAGATTCCTACCATTCTGTGCTTTAACAAAACAGACCTTGCAGACGATTCTATAATGGAACGTCTGAAAACTGCCTATCGAAACTGTGGTTCTCCTGTTTTATTTATCAGTACCTATACGGGAGAGGGAATTCCGGAAGTGCGGAATCTGATCGCAGGTAAGACGACTGTATTTGCCGGTCCTTCCGGAGTGGGGAAATCTTCTCTGTTAAACCGGCTTTTACCGGAGGCAAACGCAAAAACCGGAGCAGTCAGTGAAAAGATCAAGCGGGGAAAGCATACTACCCGCCATACGGAATTGATGAAGGCAGGGGAAGCCGCCTATCTCATCGACACCCCCGGATTCAGCACCTTGTATGTGGATTCCATTGGGGCAGAGGAGCTAAAGTTGTATATGCCAGAGTTTTACCCGTATGATGGAACATGCAGATTTCAAGGCTGCTCCCACACCCATGAACCGGATTGCCGGGTAAAGGAGGCTGTGGAGGCAGGAACGATCAGTTCTATCCGGTATGAAAATTATGTAACCATATATGAGGAATTACAAAGAAAGGAAAAACGTATTCATTCCTAAACTGACAGATTGCTTTGCTGTCGGACGAAATGAAACGAGGAGTTGATACCATGAAATTATCACCGTCAATGTTATCCGCAGATTTTACGCAATTAGGCGAACAGATACGTCTGGTCGATGCAGCAGGAGCGGATTATATCCATTTGGACATTATGGACGGGCAGTTTGTGCCGAACATTACCTTTGGCGCTGTTGTTGTAGAGGCGGTCCGGAGTGTAACGGATAAGCCGCTGGACGTGCATATGATGATTGAAGAACCGATCCGGTATCTGGAGGATTTCAAGAAAGCCGGCGCTGATATTGTGACGGTTCATGTGGAAGCCTGTAAGCACCTTCATCGTACGGTCAGTCGTATCCGGGAGTTGGATATGAAAGCGGGGGTTGCACTAAATCCGGCAACTTCGGTAAATGTGTTGAATTATATCTTTGATGATGTGGATATGGCGCTTGTAATGGGGGTCAATCCCGGCTTTGCTGGTCAGACCTTTATCCCGGCAATGCTGGATAAAATAAAACGGATTCATAAGATCGCAGATGACAAGGGACTGAAAAATCTGGAGATTGAGGTGGACGGTGGGATTACGCTAAATAATGTATCTGCTGTCGTAGATGCAGGAGCAAATGTGATCGTGGCAGGTTCTGCTATTTTCAGCGGGAATCCCGGAGAAAATGTCAAGGAATTTCTGAAACGGATGTATTAAGGGGAATGGACAGATGAAAAAGGAATGTCTGATCATAGCAGGAGGCGAATGGGATACTACATTCGCCTCCCGCTATGTTAAGGAAAAATACGGTATGGAACTGCCAACGGTGATCACAGCGGATCTGGGATTGTCACGAGCTGTCCGGCTTGGACTTTGGCCGGATCTTCTGTTAGGTGATTTTGATTCATTGGATCGGTCATATCTGGAAGATTATCGGAAACAGACGGGAAAGGAACCGCTTTTCTTTCCGTCTGAAAAGGATGATACGGATTCGGCTTTAGCAGTGGAGGCGGCTTTGGAGCAGGGAGCTTCCCATATCTGTATATTAGGCGGAACAGGAGGGCGGCTGGATCATACGTTAGCCAACATCAGTCTGCTGGTTCGATGTATGGAGGCTGGCGTGCAGGGGGAGCTGGTAGATTCCTGTAACCGGATCCGGTTGATCGATGCGAGACTGGATATACGAAAAGACGAGCAATTCGGTGTTTATGTATCCCTGCTCCCCCTTTCCGCAGACGTGACGGGGATTACGTTAGAGGGCTTCCGGTATCCGCTCACGAATGCTGTCATATCACAGGGGATGACGCTGGGGGTCAGTAATGAGATTCTTGGAGAGACAGGCTCCATTCGGATTCGTACTGGAAAACTGCTGGTAATCGAAAGCCGGGATAAATAAATAAGCATTCAGCCGACCCTGAATGCTTATATTATGAAAAGAGAGAATATATGACATGAAAGTACTTGTTATCTTTAATTGCATTATATTGGCTAAATATGAACAAAATATGAATGCGTAAAAAACAATGTGTAAAAGAAATCACGGCAATTTCTGAAAAATCAGTATGCAGGATGATTTTTCAAAAAGGATATTGGGAGATTTCATGAAAAAGAGGAAATAACTGCCATGAAAATCAGAATACTCTGTGTCGGCGCTCTGAAGGAAGAAGCCTATAAGATAAAGATTGCCGCCGATGCAGCAAAAATAAGAAAAAAGTGCGAATTTGAAATCATAGAGGTAAAAGATGAAAAAAACGCAGAGCATATGAGCGATGCGGAGATTATGAAAGTGAAGCAAAAAGAAGGCGAGCGGTTGTTACCGTATCTAAAAAAAACACCGGGAGAATTCGTAGTTGCACTTTGCATAGAAGGAAAGATGCACACGTCGGAAAGCTGGAAACAGAAACTAAAGGAGTGGAGAGAGCAACGACAGCTTCAGCAGATTACTTATATCATCGGCGGTTCTCTTGGGCTGGATCCCGCTGTGATAAAACGGGCGGATTATTCACTTAGTATTTCCAGACTGACCTTTCCGCATAACCTGATGCGTGTCCTTTTAACAGAACAGATTGCCGGACTGGTCGAGAATGAATAGTGCCTGTTGCATCGGCCGTTATTTATGATAGGGCTGATGATTTAAGATGCGGTAGCTTCGGTAAAGCTGTTCGTATAAGAGGATTCCCGTCATACCCACGGAAAGCGAAAAGGAAGTCAGGGAAAGCGTATCCATATCTGCGTTTTTTTCTGTATCCGCATTATACCCAACAAAAAAACAGACTTGGGAAATTCCCTTCACACGGAGTTCGTTCATATATGCGGCAAATTCCTCCGAGGCAGGGGTAGTGATTCCGGGGCAGACCTGTAGATACCGGATATGGGAAGAAGCAGAATGCCCGGCTATGATCTTATCTGGCGAAACGCCGGGCGCCATAAAGTGCCGAACCTTACAGTAGGCGGATAAGCGTTTGGCAAATTCGTCCATGATACATTCGTCCGGTTTCCATATTTTCTTTTGATTCAAATAAATCTGATAATTCATAGATGCTCCGTTTCTGTTGCAGGCTGCAAATTAAATTGCTTGCGTTGTCTTTTATTTTCGCTCCTGTGGGATTCTACAGCCATCATGGCATAGGAAAAGGTTCCTGTCAATCAAAAGCCGTCTGAATAACTGTTCGTAGGACGGAGTGACGGTACAGGAAAGTTTTTTTGACTCCTGAATAATATGATAAAAAACAATAGGAGAAACAAGATGGGAAAGAAGGTTTTTTTGGGAGTTGGGCATGGAGGAAGTGATTCGGGAGCGATTGGAATTCTAGTGGAAAAGGAGATCAATCTGCGTATGGCACTTGCCTGCCGGGATTATCTGACTGCACGGGGCGTGGAGGTAAAGCTTAGCCGGGAAACGGATGAAAAGGATCCCCTGACGGAAGAGATAAAGGAATGCAATGCGTTTGCACCGGACATAGCCGTTGACGTGCATAACAATTCCGGAGGCGGAAACGGATTTGAGGTTTATTATCATTATAAAGGCGGTTTAAGCAAAACCCTTGCCGAGAATATTGAAAAAGAAGTAAAGGCGATCGGACAGAACAGCCGGGGCTGTAAGATTCGATTAAATGATTCCGGTACGGATTATTTTGGCTTTATCCGGGAAACCGTATGTCCGGCAGTTATATGTGAAGGCGTCTTTGTAGACAATGCTGCCGATGCGGCACAGGCGGATACAAGCGAAAAATGCAAACGATTTGGGGAAGCCTATGCCAAAGGAATCTTAAAAACATTGGGAATTGCAGAAAATCCGTCTGCCGCATCCGATACAGAACCGACGACAGGAGGATCCGCTCAAAAGCTTTATTATGTCCAAGTGGGTGCATTTAAAGAGAAAAAAAACGCAGAAGCCCTGGTAACCGAATTAAAAAAAGAGGGCTATTCTGCATTTGTCAAATGATAGATAAAATGCACCAGATAGGAATCGAACCTACGCACCTGGCTCCGGAGGCCAGTGCTCTATCCACTGAGCTACTGGTGCATCAGTTGGTATTATAACCCATAAAATTGAAAAGTGCAAACACTTATTGATTTTTATTTTATGGTTTGTTAAAATATCTGTGTTGTTATTGGGCAGGCTAAGGGCATGAAGGGGCAGAAGGATTATGCAGGATAGCATTTGGAGGAAATGGAACCGTACATTTGACCGGATTCATTTACAGGATACAGAATTAAAGGCTGGAGGAGCCTCCGTTTTTATCAATCCGGCAGTAAAGCTGGCGGTAGGCTGGGCTGTATTTTTGATTGCCGCATTGCTGTTTTTGTTGATTGGAAAACCTTTTTCCGCTGCTTCCTATGTTCCTTTTGAACGGAATCAATATCCGGAGATCAACTCGTTTGTAGAGAATTATCAGAAGGCTTATACAAACTGTGATCTTATGGTTCTAAGTACGATGGTGATGGATCCGGAGCAATTCAATGAAACGGAGCTGCAAAAAAGGAGAGAACTGGTTCAGGGATATTCCAATTTTGACTGTTATACAAAACCGGGGCTGGAAAAAGGTTCTTATGTAGTGTATGCAGTCATGAATACCCAGATTGCCGGTGTCAGCATACAGCCCTTAAGTCTTCATCGGTACTATCTGATTCCAAATGAATACGGCGGCTTTTTGCTGGATAACCGTTCCGAAAGCAATCCGCAGCTGGATGCTTATCTGGATCGGATCGCACAGGATCCGGATGTAGAAGAACTGGTTGACCGGGTAAACCAGAATAATATGGAGTCGGCACAGTCGGACGAAGCACTCCGGGCATTTTACGAAAAGATCGGAGTAAGCATTGAATAAATAAGCTATATGGAGACGGGTTCCATACCCGTCTCTCTTGATATTTTATAAAAAGATATACACAGGCTGTCTGAATAAAGGCGGAACTGGCAGAAACAAGTATGGACGGGTTGATTTATGACACAAGAAGGTATACGGATCAATAAATATTTGAGCGAATCCGGCGTCTGCTCCAGACGACAGGCGGATACCTATATCCGGGAAGGTCTGGTTCGGATCAATGATATGCCGGCAACGGTTGGTACACGGGTTTATCCCGGCGATCAGGTTTTTGTCCGGGACACGTTGGTAAAACCGCAGGAAAAGCGACTGATCTTGGCATTTTATAAGCCGGAGGGACTGGTATGTTCCACGCAGGGACAGGGATCGGAAACGATCTGGGAATATCTAAAGTATCCGGTTCCCCTATATTCCGTCGGAAGACTGGACAAGAACTCGGAAGGACTTTTGCTTTTGACCAATGACGGTGAGCTGGCAGATGCCATCAGCCGCTCCCGAAACCGGCATGAAAAGGAATATGAGGTATGGGTAAATAAACAGGTAAGCGCTGATTTTCTGGAACAGATGAAAAATGGGGTTCCAATCCTGGATACGGTAACCAGAAGATGCCGGGTCATGCAGACGGGTTCCAATTCCTTTCGTATTGTCTTAACGCAGGGATTAAACCGACAGATCCGCAGAATGTGTGAATATTGCGGATACCGGGTGCGGAAACTAAGGCGTGTACGGGTGATGAACATTACCTTAGACGGAATGAAACCCGGTGAATACCGGGAACTGACGGAGGCGGAGCGTTCCATGCTGAAAACGCTTCTGAAAAAAACAGGAAGCGACAGGGCTTCCAAGCAGGAAGTGAGAAAGAAATGAAAGAACTGGAACGAATGAAAGAATTGGTTGCCTTGTTGAACCGGGCAGGACGGGCGTATTACCAGGAAGACCGGGAAATCATGAGCAATCGGGAATATGACGCTTTGTATGATGAGTTGACTGGACTGGAACGGGAAACCGGCGTAACTTTGGCAGACAGTCCTACGATTCATGTAGGCTACGAAGTCGTAAGCGAGTTGACGAAGGAGGTGCACCCTTCTCCTATGCTTTCGCTGGATAAGACAAAGAGTGTAGAGGAACTGGCGGATTGGCTGGGAGAGCAGAAGGGACTGCTTTCATGGAAGCTGGACGGACTGACCGTCGTATTGACCTATCGGGACGGCATTTTGCAAAAGGCTGTGACACGGGGAAATGGAGAGATTGGTGAGGTGATTACCAACAATGCCAGAACCTTCCGCAATATACCCGGACGGATTCCTTATTCTGGCGAATTGGTAGTACGAGGGGAAGCGGTTATCAAATATTCCGATTTTGAACGAATCAACGAAGGGATCGAGGACGTGGAGGCACGGTATAAGAATCCGAGAAACCTATGCAGCGGAACGGTGCGGCAGCTGAACAACCAGATCACTGCACAGCGGAATGTGTACTTTTATGTATTCAATCTGGTGGAGAAAGAGGATATGGAGCTTCCTAATTCTGCTGAAAAACGGTTTCAATGGCTGGAACAGATGGGGTTTGAAGTGGTGGAGCATCAGCCGGTCACAGCGGAAACGATCAGACAGGCGGTTCAGGATTTTTCCCATCGGATACAGGACAATGATATTCCCTCAGACGGTCTGGTACTGCTTTATGACGATATTGCGTATGGAAAAAGTCTTGGGGTAACAGCGAAATTCCCAAGAGATTCCATTGCTTTTAAATGGGCGGATGAAGTGGCGGTGACGCATCTGCGCTACATTGAATGGAGTCCTTCCCGTACCGGGCTGATCAATCCGGTCGCAGTGTTTGATCCGGTAGAGTTAGAGGGAACCTCGGTCAGCCGTGCCAGTATGCATAATATCAGCATCTTAGAAAGCTTCCAGATGGGAGCAGGAGATGAAATCAGCGTATATAAAGCGAATATGATTATTCCCCAGGTGGCGGAAAATCATACCAGAAGCGGTACGATCGCTATACCGGAATACTGTCCGGCCTGCGGTGCTCCTACGGAGATACGACAGGTAAATGAAGGGAAGGCCCTGTATTGCACCAATGAATTCTGTAGTGCGAAAAAGCAGAAGCTGTTTAGCCATTTTGTATCCCGGAATGCCATGAACATTGAAGGACTGTCGGAGGCAACGATCGAGAAGTTTATCCATGAGGGATTTTTAAGGGATTTGTATGATATTTACCGGCTGGAACCATATCGTACACAAATAATACAGATGGAGGGATTTGGGGAACGATCCTACGAAAATCTACAGGCGTCTATTGAAGCCTCCCGTGTGACGACCCCTTCCCGATTCTTATACAGTTTGGGAATCATGAATATAGGAACTGCGACTGCAAGGCTGATCTGCCGGCATTTTCATGACCGGCTGGAGGTTATACAGGAAGCCAGACCGGAAGAATTGATAGAGATTGAAGGGGTAGGGGACGTCATTGCAAAATCCTTTGCTGCGTATTTCCAGAATCCGGAAAATCGGGAACGTATAAAGGAGCTGCAAAAGGAGATCCGATTTGAACAGGACAAGGAAGAGGAAGCACAGGTTTTTCAAGGCATACAGTTTGTGATCACAGGAAGCGTGACCCATTATCCCAACCGGGAAGCGGTAAAGGCGGTGATCGAGGCAAGAGGCGGTAAAGTGACAGGCTCTGTTACTGCGAAAACGGATTATCTGATCAACAATGATATTCATTCCAATTCTTCAAAGAATAAAAAGGCAAAGGAATTAGGAATTCCGATTATCTCTGAAGAAGAATTTATAACTATGCTGCAAGGCTAAAAAGGGACTGGAAGATAGAGGAAAACAGGATACGGCAGAATGTTTGACGAAAGAAAGAAGGAATTTATATGCCAATACGCATTGATAATGATTTACCGGTAAAGAAAATATTGGAGGCAGAAAATATATTCGTTATGGACGAGGATCGTGCCATGCGTCAGGACATTCGTCCTTTGTCTATTTTGATCTTAAATCTGATGCCGCTGAAGGAGGATACGGAGCTTCAACTGATGCGGAGTCTTTCCAATACACCGTTACAGGTAAATATTACTCTGATCCGTACAGATTCCTATGAGGCTAAGAATGCGGCAAAGAACCATATGGAACGGTTTTATACGACTTTTGAGATGATCAAAGGGAAAAAATATGACGGGCTGATCATTACCGGTGCACCGGTAGAACAGATGGAGTTTGAAGAAGTGGAATACTGGAAGGAATTGACAAAGATCATGGACTGGTCGGAGAAAAATGTGACTTCGACCCTGCATATCTGCTGGGGGGCGCAAGCGGGCTTATACTATCGGTATGGCATCCAGAAAATCCGGCTTCCGGAGAAGATTTCCGGCGTATACAAGCATTACACCTTTCACAAGAAGACACCGTTGGTACGAGGATTTGATGATTCCTTTTTGGTTCCTCAGTCCAGATATACCGGGATCCGGCGGGAGGATATACAGGCGAATCCTCATCTGGAGATCGTTTCGGATTCCAAAGAAACAGGTCCCTATCTGATTATCGGCGACGGAGGAAAAAATATCTTTGTTACCGGGCATCCGGAGTATGACACCCTGACTTTGGATCTGGAATATAAGCGGGATTGTGGCCGGGGATTAAACCCGAAACTGCCGGTGAATTATTATCCGGAGGATGACTGTGAACAGCCGCCAATTAAGTCTTGGCGGTGCCATGCCAATACCCTTTATACCAACTGGCTGAATTACTATGTTTATCAGGAAACGCCATATGAGTGGCAGTAACTGCTTAAAATCACGGAGGTTTTACAGGACTTTTTATATTTACTTTTTGGAAAGCTATAGTATAATAACCACAGCAAACCGAATATTATCAGGAATGCATAAATCATGTGTCAGTGATGATGCTGATATGTAAAATTCAGAGAAGCAGAAAGGAAAAGTTATGAAAAAACTGGAGGATTATATCATTACCATACCGGATTTTCCGGAACCCGGTATTCAATTCCGGGACGTTACAAGTGTTTTGCAGAATGGAGACGGGCTCTGCCTTGCAATCAACCGTCTTCAGGAATTGTTAGACGGAGTTTCGTTTGACGTGCTGGCGGGAACGGAATCCAGAGGATTTCTGTTCGGAATGCCCCTTGCCTATAATCTACATAAGCCCTTTGTACCGATCCGCAAAAAGGGAAAGCTGCCAAGAGAAACGGTTGCAAAGGAGTTTTCGCTGGAATACGGTACTGCAACGATCGAGATACATAAAGATGCGATCTTGCCGGGACAGAAGGTAGTATTGATCGATGATCTGATCGCTACGGGCGGAACGATGAAAGCGGCGGCTGAGCTGGTGGAAGAATTAGGCGGCGAAGTGGTGAAGATGATCTTCCTCATCGAGCTTGCCGGGTTAAAGGCAAGAGAGATATTAAAGGATTATTCGATTGCCTCTGTCATTACCTATGAGGGTAAATGATTTGTTATGTGAAGGGTTCTTGTCTTAATAAGATAAAGGGCAGACAGGAGGATAAAATGGCTGGTTCTATCTACGGAAAATTATTTCGGGTTTCAACATGGGGAGAATCCCACGGAAAAGGAGTGGGTGTGGTGATCGATGGCTGTCCGGCAGGACTTGCGCTTTCCGAGGCGGATGTGCAGAAGTATCTGGACCGCCGCAGGCCCGGTCAATCCAAATATGCAACTCCACGGAAAGAAACGGACACCGTAGAGATCTTATCCGGTATATTTGAAGGAAAAACAACGGGTACGCCGATTTCCATGATGATACGGAATGAAGCCCAGCAATCTAGGGATTACAGTGAGATTGCGAGTTACTATCGACCGGGACATGCGGATTTTACCTTTGACGAAAAGTATGGATTCCGGGATTACCGGGGCGGAGGACGGTCATCCGGCCGGGAAACTGTGGGCAGGGTGGCGGCAGGTGCGGTAGCGGCGAAGCTGTTGGAAGAACTTGGGATTACGCTTTTGACCTATACCCGTTCCATTGGACCGATTTCCATTGACTACCGGAAGTTTGAACGGGGAGCGATCAGAGAAAACCCTCTGGCAATGCCGGACAGGGAAGCGGCGGAACAGGCAGGCGCTTATATTGAGGAAATGATGAAGGCACAGGATTCCGTAGGCGGTATCGTAGAATGTGTTGTTACCGGAATGCCGGCAGGCATTGGAGAAACGGTATTTGATAAGCTGGATGCCAATCTGGCAAAGGCGCTGGTCTCAATCGGGGCGGTTAAGGGATTTGAGATCGGAGACGGTATGGCAGTCGCTGCTGCGATCGGTTCCGAGAATAACGACGGGTTTCAGATCGAGCAGGGAAAAATAAAGAAACGGAGTAATCATGCAGGCGGAACCTTAGGCGGTATGAGCGATGGTTCGCCCATCGTCGTGCGTGCGGCATTTAAACCGACGCCTTCGATTCTTCATGAACAGCAGACAGTGAATCGGGCAGGAGAAGAGATCACAGTTTCCATTAAGGGAAGGCATGATCCGGTTATCGTGCCAAGAGCGGTAGTAGTGGTAGAGGCCATGACTGCGTTGACCTTGATCGACAGCTGCATGGAACATATCTGTGCCAGACTAGACTGGCTGAAGCGCTTTTACCGTCCGTAACGCAACGAGAAAGTTTAAGAATCAGGGTTTACAAGCAGGCGGGAGTATGCTATGATATTCCCGTTGTTGAATTGACCGGCACTGGGGTATCGGACACTCCGACCGTATCTTTGTGTGGGCCGTATAAGAAAAAGGAGGAAAACTATGATAACGACAGAACAGAAGGCAGCTATTGTTAAGGAATATGGACGTTCCGAGGGGGATACCGGTTCACCGGAGGTACAGGTAGCATTATTGACTGCAAGGATTAACGACCTGACCGAGCATTTTAAGGCGAATCCCCATGACCATCATTCCAGAAGAGGACTGTTAAAGATGGTAGGTCAGAGAAGAAATCTTCTTGCCTACTTAAAAAGAAAGGATATTAACCGTTACAGAACTCTGATTGAGCGTTTAGGATTGAGAAAGTAAGAAAGAAAGGACTATGTATCCGATTTGGATGCATAGTCCTTTTTGGAATCCAAGTCGTTCCCATCTTGTTTTTTTAATATATTTGTGCTAAAATGTTTTCGATTGTGTAAGACGATACCGAGACTGCTGAAAAGGTCATTTATAAATGGGTTTTTCAGTTGTTTCGGTGTCTTATACAAAATATTATATAAGGAGATAAGAACTATGTATCAGCAATTTACCATGGAACTGGCAGGCAGAACCCTGCGAGTAGACATCGGAAGAGTCGGTGCACAGGCAAACGGCTGTGCATTCATGCATTATGGCGATACGGTGGTACTGTCTACCGCAACCGCATCAGAAAAACCGAGAGAAGGAATCGACTTCTTTCCGTTAAGTGTTGAGTTTGAAGAAAAGATGTATTCGGTTGGTAAGATTCCCGGAGGCTTTAACAAGCGGGAAGGCAAAGCATCTGAAAATGCCGTCTTGACCGCACGGGTCATTGACCGTCCGATGCGTCCGTTGTTTCCGAAGGATTATCGGAATGATGTAACCTTAAATAACATGGTAATGTCGGTAGATCCGGACTGCCGTCCGGAGTTGGTTGCCATGCTTGGATCGGCAATCGCAACCAGTATCTCAGACATTCCCTTTGACGGTCCTTGTGCGACTACACAGATTGGTCTGGTCGATGGTGCGTTTGTTGTCAATCCTTCTCAAAAGCAGTGGAAGGAAGGGGATTTACAACTGACGGTTGCATCGACCAGTGAGAAAGTTATCATGATTGAAGCCGGTGCCAATGAAGTACCGGAGGCAAAGATGATCGAGGCCATCTATATGGCACATGAGATCAATCAGTCCATTATTGCATTTATAAACGGTATCGTTGCCCAAGTCGGAAAGCCAAAGCATGAATATGTCAGCTGTGCAGTTCCGGAAGCCTTGTTTGAAGCAATGAAGGCAATCGTGCCGCCGGCTGAGATGGAAGAAGCGGTATTTACGGATGTGAAACAGGTACGGGAGGAAAATATCCGTCAGATAACCGCAAAGCTGGAAGAAGCCTTTGCCGATAATGAGGAGTGGCTTGCGGTACTAGGAGAGGCCATTTACCAGTATCAGAAAAAGACGGTTCGTAAGATGATATTAAAAGACCACAAACGTCCGGACGGACGTGCCATTAACCAGATCCGTCCGCTGGCGGCTGAGGTGGATATTATTCCGAGAGTGCATGGCTCCGGTATGTTTACCAGAGGACAGACCCAGATCTGTAATGTTTGTACGCTTGCGCCGCTTTCGGAGATTCAGCGGATTGACGGACTGGATCCTAACGAGACCTGTAAACGGTATATGCACCACTATAATTTCCCGTCTTATTCCGTAGGAGAGACCAAGCCTTCCAGAGGACCGGGACGCCGGGAGATCGGACACGGTGCTTTGGCGGAGCGGGCATTGATCCCGGTACTGCCAAGCGAAGAGGAATTCCCTTATGCGATCCGTACCGTATCGGAAACCTTTGAATCTAACGGTTCTACCTCACAGGCTTCCGTTTGCGCTTCTACGTTGTCCTTGATGGCGGCCGGTGTGCCGATTAAAAAGCAGGTGGCTGGTATTTCCTGTGGTCTGGTGACTGGTGATACAGATGATGATTATATCGTATTGACGGATATTCAGGGATTAGAGGATTTCTTTGGCGATATGGATTTTAAGGTGGCCGGCACCCATGACGGTATTACCGCAATCCAGATGGATATTAAGATCCACGGACTTACCCGGCCGATTGTAGAGGAAGCGATCGCAAGAGCCAGAGAAGCCAGAGAATACATTATCAATCACGTACTGACCCCGGCGATTGCGGCTCCCCGTCCGACAGTAGGCGAATATGCGCCGAAGATCGAACAGATGAAGGTGGATCCGGAAAAAATTGGCGAGATCATTGGGCAAAAAGGAAAGACTATCAATGGAATCATTGAAGAGACCGGCGTAAAGATTGATATTGATGACGACGGAACCGTTTACATCTGTGGCATTGAACGGGATGGTATTGACCGGGCAATCCAGATCGTCCATTCGATCGTTGATCCGATCGAAGTCGGTAAGACATATGAAGGAACGGTTGTGCGGATCATGCCTTACGGTGCTTTTGTAGAGCTGTCACCCAATAAGGACGGTATGATCCATATTTCCAAGCTGGCAAAGGAACGGGTTGCCAAGGTGGAAGATGTGGTGAATATCGGGGATAAGGTTCGGGTAAAATGTATCGGAGTGGAAATGGGCAAGATCAGCTTAAGTCTGAAGGATGCCGCTCCTGCTGAATACTAAGGCAAACCGCTGTTCATAATAGCAGAAGATAAACGCTCATTGTCCCTTGCGGATAATGGGCGTTTTTGATATAATGAATTCAATGATGCCTGAGCTTGCTCAAGGCGGCAGAAAACGAAAAAACACATGGAGCCGGCAGGCGACATGGAATCAATGATTATGCGAGTGGGTGCTTTCGTAGAACAAATGGTTAAAAAGGAGAAACAGCATGAATTATGGTTATTTTGATGGGGCAAAGAAGGAATATGTGATCACGAAGCCGGATACGCCGGCTCCATGGGCGAATTATCTGGGTTCCCCGGAATATGGTGCGATCATTTCCAACAATGCCGGAGGCTACAGCTTTGTTAAGAGCGGTGCAAACGGACGTATCATCCGATATATTTTTAATAGTTTTGACCAGCCGGGACGCTATATTTACCTGCGGGACGAAGCGTCGAAGGATTACTGGTCGGCTTCGTGGCAGCCGGTTGGAAAGGGATTGGATACGTATCAGAGCGAATGCCATCATGGAACCGGTTATACGGATATTCATGCAGATTACGCAGATATTCATTCCGAAGCCTTGTATTATGTACCGCTGGACAAGACCTATGAGGTATGGAATCTGAAAGTAACCAATCGTTCCGAGCGGCCCAGAAAAATATCCGTGTTCGGTTACTGTGAATTTACGAATGAAGGGAATTATGAACAGGATCAGGTGAATTTGCAGTATACGCTGTTTATCACACGAACGAAATTTAATAATAACAAGATTATTCAACTGATAAATGAGAATGTAAACCGGAATGCCGTAAATGGAAGCAGCAGGGCCTCCCGTTTCTTCGGAATGGCAGGACAGCCGATCATTTCTTATTGTGGTGATAAGGAAAGCTTCATCGGCCGGTATCATACCTATGGCAATCCACAGGCGGTTGAACAGGGAAATTGCGGAGGAATCTTAAACTATAATTCCAACGCCTGCGGTGCATTGCAAACCGTGCTGGAGCTGGAACCGGGTGAAACAAAAGAGCTTGCGTTTATTCTTGGAGAAAAGCAGGAGTCCGAAGCGGATACGATCATGAACGATTATACAGACGTGTCTAAAGTCTGTGCAGAGGAATTAGAGGAGCTGATCACTTTCTGGCATGACAAGCTGAATCATCTGCAAGTGCAGACCCCCAGCGAGTCCTTTAACAACATGATCAATACATGGAATGCATATCAGTGCTTTATGACCTTTATCTGGTCGAGAGCGGCTTCCTTTACGTATTGTGGACTTCGGAACGGTTACGGGTATCGGGATACGGTTCAGGATATTCAGGGAATTATCCATCTGGCACCGGAGATGGCGGTAGAGAAGATCCGGTTTATGCTTTCCGCACAGGTGAACAACGGTGCAGGGCTTCCTCTGGTGAAATTCGATCATAATGCCGGACATGAGGATACACCGGATGATGAATCCTATGTTCGGGCCACAGGGCATCCGGCATATCGGGCGGACGATGCACTCTGGCTGTTCCCGACCGTCTATAAGTATATTGCGGAATCCGGAAATCAGGCATTTTTAGACGAAGTGATCGTATATGCCAACGGTGGAGAAGGAACGGTTTATGACCATTTAAAGCGTGCGATCGATTTTTCTATGAATCATCTGGGAAATCATCAGATGCCGGCAGGGCTGCATGCCGACTGGAATGACTGTCTGCGGCTTGGAAAGCTGGGAGAATCTACTTTCGTTGCTATGCAGTTATATTATGCAATGTCTATGATGAAAACCATTGCAGCGGATCGAAAGGATATGGAATATGCAGAGTATCTGACCGGCATACAGAAGGAGTTGGAAGATACCTTACAGAATCAGTGCTGGGAAGAAGATCGATATATCCGGGGCTTTAAGGAAGACGGACAGGTGATCGGTTCTAAGAAGGATCCGGAGGCAAATATGTGGCTGAATCCCCAATCATGGGCGGTCATCAGCGGACTTGCGACCAAAGAACAGGCAGAGCTGGCTTTAGAATCCGTACATCGGGAATTGAATACTCCATATGGCGTCCGGTTAATGAGTCCGCCTTATGTGGATCATGCCTTTGACGGAGCGTTAATGTTGCTGTTTAATCCGTCTACAAAAGAAAACGGAGGGATTTTCTCGCAGCCCCAGGGCTGGATCATACTGGCAGAAGCATTGATGGGACATGGAAATCGGGCCTTTGAGTATTTTGAAGAAACATCACCGGCCTCCATGAATGATAAAGCGGAGATCCGTAAGCTGGAGCCTTACTGTCACGGTCAGTTTACCGAAAGTGTTGAAAGCCCCTTTGAAGGCCGGTCGCATGTTCACTGGCTGACCGGAACAGCTTCTACAGTTATGGTTGGCTGTGTAGAAGGAATACTGGGACTTCGTCCGGACTTTAACGGTCTGCGGATCGCACCTTCTATTTCATCGGATTGGAAGGAGCTTACCATGCAGAAGGATTTCCGGGGAAAGAAGCTTCACATTACAGTAAAGAATCCGAATGGTAATGAAAGCGGTGTTCAGGCACTGGTAGTAAACGGAAGAAGACTGGAAGGCGATTATATTCCGGCCCATGATCTGGCAGATGTCAATGAAATAGAAGTATTCATGTAGAAGCTGCCAAAACGATATGCAACGAGGAGACGATTAGATGAATGAATTTCAGGCGGCGCTGCACAATCCGGTATTAGTCGCACCTGTTATTGGCTGGTGTATCGCACAGATATTAAAGGTTTTGATCCATTTATGCATGACTCGGAAATGGGATTGGGAACGGGTAGTTGGCGGCGGAGGTATGCCAAGCTCCCATTCCGCTACCGTTGGAGCGTTGGCAACAGCGACCTTCCTGCGATTTGGCGGCAGTTCCTTTGAATTTGCCATGGCAACAGTATTTGCCATTATCGTCATGTATGATGCCATGAATGTAAGGCTGGAAACCGGTAAACAGGGTGCAGTGTTGAATCTGTTGATCCGCAGTGAGGACATTAAAGCAAAGCTTGAGGCGGCCGGAAAGGATAAATGGGCGGAAACTGTATTTCGGGAATATGTCGGACATACTCCCATTCAGGTTCTGGTAGGTTTGGCACTGGGAATCTTTATCGGCTGGCAGACTTGCCGGCTGCTTTGATTTGTATATTTCCATAAAAATCCCATATACTATTGTAAGAAGAATCTACCCAGGAGATTCTTTTTACTTTGTATATCAGGAGGTATATATGGAAGAAAAAGAAACATCCACAACGGAACGCTCTTACAAGGAACGGCAAAAGGAGGATTTAGTCAGTCAGCTGATCAAGAATTCCGGACAGTTTATGCTGACGGAAAGCCCGTATCAGCACCGGATCCATTTGTTGAACATCATTGGAGAGATAGAGGGGCATGAGTGCCTTCCCTCCAATACAAAGACAACGAAGTATGAGCATGTACTGCCGGTACTGGCAGAGATTGAGGACAACCGTCAGATTGATGGAATGCTGATCTTGCTGAATACAGTGGGTGGTGATGTGGAAGCAGGACTGGCCATGGCGGAAATGATCAGCTCTATTCATAAGCCGGTGGTAACGCTGGTATTGGGAGGCGGACATTCCATTGGCGTTCCTCTTGCTGTATCCGGAGATTATTCCTTTATCGTTCCTACTGCAACCATGGTGGTACACCCCATAAGAATGAACGGTACCGTAATCGGTGTAAAGCAG
Organism: uncultured Lachnospiraceae bacterium; assembly: GCA_947589055.1. GTDB lineage: Bacteria > Bacillota > Clostridia > Lachnospirales > Lachnospiraceae > CAG-632. The sequence continues at coordinate 48,425 of CANPZL010000008.1, forward strand.
AATTATGAATATATTGAACGAATGCAGGACCGGATCATTGCGTTTACGGTTTCGCATTCCGATATTGAGGAAGGCCGGTTGCGGAAAATCATGATGAACAATGAGCAGCTGGTTAAGGATATTGGCTCCATGCTGGTGGGGAAGGAAGCGGTTTCCGAGGGACTGATCGATGCTGTCGGCGGAATCCATGAAGCGATGGAGTATCTTCATCATTTGATTGAGGAAAAAAAATAGAAAGCTGGAAGCATGGATAAAGGGAGGAGCAGTTATGAGTTTTTGGGAATCCATTTTATTGGGATTGATTCAGGGGTTGACGGAATTTCTACCGGTCAGCAGTTCTGGTCATCTTGCAATTTTCAAACATATATTACATATCCAGACGGAAGCTGATCTATTATATGACGTTATGCTGCATATGGCGACACTGGCAGCTATCTGTATTGTCTATCGAAAAGAAGTCGGGGAATTGTTTGTAAACGGCTGCTGTATGGCAGGGCTGTGGCTGGGAAACGGAGTACGATGGATCGGAAACCGATTTCGGAAGCCGGAAAATCGTATCGCCCTAAAGCCGGTTTTGGTCAATCCGTATCGGCGGTTCGTGCTTATGGTCTTGATCAGCACGATTCCAACAGGGATATTGGGTATCGTATTGGAAGATGTGATCGGTTCTGCCTCGGAATATCTGATCCTGCCGGGTATATGCCTGATCATCACTGCTGTTTTGTTAACAATCGCAGATCATGCAAAGATAGGTAAGAAAAACGAGGAAACCGCCACTTATGGCAATTCCCTGTTTATCGGTTTTTGTCAGGGAGCGGCCACTCTACCGGGACTTTCCCGTTCCGGTACTACTATAACCGCCTGTCTCCTTTGTGGCTTTTCCAAAGAATTTGCAGTGAAATATTCCTTTATTATGTCCATTCCTGCTATACTGGGGGCAATGGTATTGCAGCTAAAGGATTTCTCAACGGTTACTCTGGCAGGCGGTATGCTCTGGAACTACATAGCAGGCATGCTGGTAGCAGGTGTGGTAGGGTATCTTTGTATCAAGGCTATGCTGTTTGTAGTGAAGAAGAAAAAATTCTTAGGATTTTCCATTTATTGTTTTCTGGCGGGTGTGTTGTCCCTTGTATTCTATTTTCATATGGGCTAACAGGGCAAGAAACCGATGGTTCCCATCGTTCAGGAAGTGATTAACATATAAGGAGTAAATGAATGGCTCAGAAGAAAAGAAGCGGAAGAACGCAGACAAAAAATAAACCGGTAAGTGCAAAGCAGGACGGACAGCAGTCCTCCGGGTTCCGGTATGAGATCCTATTGATCCTTGCTTTTGCGGCGGCATTGTTTCTGGAAATCAGTAATTTCGGGTTATGCGGCGTTGTAGGGGATGTGATCAGCCGGTTTTTATTTGGCGTGTTCGGCTTTATTCAATACATACTGCCCATGGCGGTTTTTGTGGGACTTGCCTTTTTATTTGCAAACGGGTTTTCTGCGGCGTCCGTGAAAAAGGTTATCTATGGCGTTGTGCTGGGGCTGGATGGTTCTATTTTCATACAAATGCTTACCGGGCTTCCGGAGGAAATCACGGTAGGGGAACTGTATCTTCAGGCATATGGCGGGAAATCCGGCGGCGGATTTATCGGTGGAGGACTGGCATTGCTTTTGCGGACGGGATTTGGTGCAGCAGGTACTTATCTGGTGGTTTTGGTACTTGCACTCATCATGCTGCTGTTACTGACGGAAAAATCACTGCTCCGCCTTTTAAAGAGCAGCGGACTTCGTATTCGGGACGGGTTTCATGACGTAAAGGAACGGGGGCAGGAATATCAGGAAAAACGGGAAGAAGAACGGATGAGCTTGGAGGAGGTTCGGGCAGCGAAACAGGCGGAACGAGAGGCGGTCCGGCAGGAACGTAAGGAACGGGCAAAAAATGAACTGGATTTAAAACGGGAAGCAGCGGAACGAAAAAAAGCAAAAGAGGAATTGGAACGGGAGGCTGCAAAACGAAAAGACGAGCCGGAATATGACCGGTTTCAGCATAAGATTAAAAAAGGATTGTTTCGCAATCTGACAGTCCTGCCAAGTGAAGGAGAGCAGGGAACGATTAAGGAAGCGAGCTTCCGAACGGAACAGCCAAAGGACCAGGAGGAAATCCATGAAATTACCATGACCTTTGAGGAAGAAACAGAAGAACCGGCACCGGCGTATTTTTCTGTAAAACAGACAGCGTCACAGGTTCCGATGGATAAACCGGATTCGGAACCCCGGATAACGGAAGCTGCTATGTCCGTTACAGAAGAAATGGAAGAAGAAGTCCGACCGAAGGAGCATTCAACTGGAAAACGCCGGGGACAGCGGACGAAACAATCGGTTCAGGAAACGAATCAGGCAGTTCAAGAGGTAGAACAGGAACTTCAAAAAAAGGAACATAAGGCGTCCGATTCCGGAAAAAGACAGAATGATGCTAATGGCTACCGGTTTCCTCCCTATGAACTGTTAAAGCAGGGAAAAGGAAGTCGGAAACATGATGATGCATACATACGGGAAACCATGTCCAAGCTGCAAAGTACCTTAGACAGCTTTGGGGTACGGGCGACTATTACCGACTATAGCTGCGGGCCGGCTGTCACCCGGTTTGAATTACAGCCGGAACAGGGGGTTAAGGTCAGTAAGATTGTAGGACTGGCAGATGATATTAAGTTAAATCTGGCGGCGGCGGATATTCGGATCGAGGCGCCGATTCCGGGAAAGGCTGCTGTCGGGATTGAGATTCCCAATCGGGAAAACGTGGCTGTCATGTTTCGGGATTTGATCGAGAATGACAGTTTTGTAAAATTCCCCTCGGATATTGCCTTTGCTGTAGGAAAGGATATTAGCGGACAGGTAGTGGTTGCGGATATCGCAAAGATGCCGCACTTACTGATCGCAGGAGCTACCGGCTCCGGTAAGTCGGTTTGTATCAATACGATCATCATGAGTATCTTATATAAAGCTCGTCCGGAAGATGTAAAGCTGATCATGATCGATCCTAAGGTGGTGGAATTAACCGCTTATAACGGTATTCCACATCTGCTGATCCCGGTGGTGACAGATCCGAAAAAAGCGGCGGGTGCATTGAATTGGGCTGTGGCAGAAATGACAAAACGGTATCAGATGTTTGCGGAATATAATGTCCGGAATTTAAAGGGCTATAATAAAAAGGTAGAGGAAGTACGGGAACAGATTGGCGAAGGGGAAAGTACGCTGGAAAAACTTCCGCAGATTGTAGTCATTGTGGACGAGCTGGCAGACTTGATGATGGTGGCTCACGGGGAAGTGGAGGATGCGATCGTGCGTCTTTCACAGCTGGCTCGTGCAGCAGGGATCCATCTGGTGATTGCGACCCAGCGTCCTTCGGTTGACGTTATTACCGGTCTGATTAAGGCGAATGTGCCTTCCCGAATTGCTTTTGCCGTTTCGTCACTGGTGGATTCCAGAACCATTCTGGATATGTCCGGTGCGGAAAAGCTTCTGGGTAAGGGCGATATGCTGTTTTATCCTACCGGGTTCCCGAAACCGGTTCGGGTTCAGGGGGCATTTGTATCCGATGAAGAGGTAGGAGCAGTCGTTGACTTTTTGAAGGAACAGGGACAGGAAATCACCTACGATACGGAAATCGTCAGCCAGATTGACAGCAGTGCCGCTTCCAGCGGAAGTACGCAGGGAGAAACCGGAGCTTCGGATCGGGACGAGTATTTTCAAGATGCCGCCCGGCTGATTATAGAAAGCGACAAAGCATCGATTGGAATGCTGCAACGGAAATTTAAGATCGGCTTTAACCGGGCGGCAAGAATCATGGATCAGCTGGCTGAAGCGGGAATCGTGGGTCCGGAGGAAGGAACCAAGCCCAGGACAATCTTAATGTCCATGGAACAGTTTGAAGCGTATGTAGAGGAATATCTCTAGTAATGCTGCCCTTGACACAGGGTACGGAATTGGGTAGGATTGCTAATATGGAATAAAGCGGAGCAGCCGCCGGAAAGGAAACAATAACATGAAAACGGACATTGAAATAGCACAGGAAGCACAGTTATATCCGATTCAGGAGGTAGCAGAGTGCTTGGACATACAGGAAGAAGAACTGGAGCTGTATGGGAAATATAAAGCTAAATTATCAGATGTATTGATGAAGCGGATCGAAGAAAATCCGGAAGGAAAGCTGATCTTAGTAACGGCGATCAATCCGACGCCGGCAGGAGAAGGCAAGACAACAGTTACAGTCGGATTAGGACAGGCCTTTGGACAGCTAAATAAAAAAGCAGTGATCGCACTTCGGGAGCCTTCTCTTGGCCCCTGCTTTGGTATCAAGGGCGGTGCGGCTGGCGGCGGTTATGCCCAAGTGGTTCCGATGGAGGATTTGAACTTGCATTTTACCGGAGATTTTCATGCGGTCACCTCGGCAAATAATCTGCTGGCGGCTATGCTGGACAATCATTTGCAGCAGGGGAACGAGCTGGGAATCGATCCGAAGCAGATCGTATGGAAACGGTGTCTGGATATGAATGACCGGGCGCTGCGGAATATCATTATAGGCTTGGGCAGCAAGACGGACGGTGTGGTACGACAGGATGGGTTTGTGATCACGGTTGCATCTGAGATCATGGCGATCTTGTGTCTGGCCGAGGATTTAGAAGATTTGTCCCGTCGTCTCAGCCGGATCATCGTGGCCTATACGTATCAGGGACAGCCGGTGACCGCCGGTGATCTAAAAGCAGTGGGTGCAATGACAGCGCTGTTAAAGGAGGCAATAAAACCGAACCTGATTCAGACCTTAGAGCATACGCCAGCCCTTGTGCATGGCGGCCCCTTTGCCAATATCGCACATGGCTGTAACAGCGTAAGGGCAACGAAGGCGGCTTTGCATCTGGCTGACTATGTGATAACGGAAGCCGGCTTTGGAGCGGATCTGGGTGCGGAAAAGTTTTTGAATATCAAATGTCGTCAGGCAGGTTTAAAACCGGACGCACTGGTATTGGTAGCCACCGTTCGGGCATTAAAGTATAACGGTGGTGTTTCAAAAGATGAATTAGAGCAGGAAAATATTGATGCTTTAAGTAAAGGAATCGTCAATCTGGAAAAGCATATAGAGAATATGAAGCTATTTGGCGTTCCGATTGTGGTAACGTTGAATCGGTTTGTTACGGATACGGAGGCGGAGCTTACCTTTGTGAAGAATTTCTGCGAGGAACGAGACTGTGCGTTTGCGTTGACAGAGGTCTGGGAAAAGGGCGGCGCAGGCGGCATCGCTTTAGCGGAAACGCTGCTGCATACGCTGGATACAAAGGAAAGCAGCTATCACCCTTCCTATCCGCTGGAGATGCGTATTGAAGAAAAAATCGAATCCATTGCGATGGATATTTACGGTGCAGGCAGCGTCAGTTATGCTCCGGCAGCGAAAAAAGCGATCAAGAGGATCACTGAAATGGGATATGGGAATCTGCCGGTCTGTATGGCAAAGAACCAGTATTCCTTATCCGATGATCCGAATGCACTGGGACGTCCCAGCGGATTTACCCTTACCGTTCGGGAAGTATATGTAAGTGCAGGGGCCGGTTTTATTGTTGTCATTACCGGAACGGTCATGACGATGCCGGGACTGCCGAAGGTGCCGGCGGCAGAGCGGATTGACGTAGTGGAAAATCGGATCGTTGGTTTATTTTAACAGTAAATAGGAGGGAAACAATGGCAAGATTGATTGATGGAAAAGCGGTCAGTAAGCAGATCAAGGATGAGTTAAAGGAAACGGTTGCGGATTGGAAAACAAAAGGAATCGAGATTGGACTGGCTGTGATTCAGGTGGGGAAGGATCCGGCTTCTTCGGTTTATGTGGGAAATAAGAAAAAAGCCTGCGAGTATGTGGGGATCCGTTCGGAAAGCTATGAGCTGCCGGAGGAAACGACACAGGAGGAATTGCTACAGCTGATCGAACGACTGAATCAGGACGATGGGATCCACGGAATTTTGGTACAGCTTCCGGTTCCTGCTCATATTGACGAGGATACGATTATCCGTGCTATTTCTCCGAAAAAAGATGTCGATGGATTTCATCCCCAGAGTGTAGGTGCCTTAAGCATTGGCCAGCCGGGCTTTGTTTCTTGTACGCCTGCCGGTATCATTCAGCTGTTAAAGCGGAACGATATAGAAATCGAGGGAAAGGAATGCGTTGTGATCGGACGGAGCAACATTGTCGGGAAACCTATGGCATTGCTTTTGCTGCGGGAAAACGGAACCGTTACCGTTGCCCATTCCAAAACACGGAACTTAAGAGAAGTCTGCAAGCGTGCGGATATTCTGGTGGTGGCGGTTGGCAGGCCCAGAATGATCGACGCCTCTTATGTAAAAGAGGGAGCGGTAGTGATCGATGTTGGAATACACAGAAATGAAAACAATAAGTTATGCGGGGATGTGGATTTTGAAAGCGTAGAGCCGGTAGCCTCCGCTATTACTCCGGTTCCGGGCGGTGTAGGTCCGATGACGATAGCCATGCTGATGTATAATTGTGTGGAAGCGGTGGAATTATCAAAGGCATAGAAGGCAGAAGAAGAGGAAATGAATGAAAGTATTGGTTGTATCCTTAGGCTGTGACAAAAATCTGGTGGATAGTGAGGGTATGCTTGCACTGCTGAAGCAGGGAGGATATGAACTCACGAATGAAGAACAGGAGGCAGAGGTTGCCATTGTGAATACCTGCTGTTTCATTCATGATGCCAAAGAAGAAAGTATACAGACGATCTTAGAACTGGCAGAGCTGAAGCAGAAAGCCCGGTTGAAAAAATTGATCGTGACCGGCTGCCTTGCCCAGCGGTATCAAAAGGAAATACAGGAGGAGATTCCGGAGGTAGATGCGATCTTGGGTTCGGTGAATCCGGATGATATTCTTTGCGTTGTGGAACGCTCGTTTCAGGAGGAGAACGTAAGCTGTTTCCGGGAGCTTGGGTATCTGCCGGAGCATATGACAGATCGGCTTGTAACAACGGGAACTGCCACTGCCTACTTAAAGATTGCGGAAGGGTGCAGCAAACGCTGTACCTACTGCATTATCCCGTATCTACGGGGGAATTACAGAAGTATCCCGATGGAAGAGGTTTTAGAGACTGCGTCGAAGCTGGCAGAGCAGGGGTATCAGGAGCTGGTGCTGGTAGCACAGGAAACTACGGTATACGGGAAGGATCTGTACGGGGAAAAGCGGTTGCCCGCACTGCTTACGGAATTGAGCAGGCTGGAAGGAATCCGCTGGATTCGCTTACTGTACTGCTATCCGGAGGAAATTACGGAAGAATTGATCCGGACGATGGCGGAAAACAAAAAGATTTGTCATTATATCGATATGCCGATCCAGCACTGTGATGACCGCATCTTAAAGGCTATGGGAAGGAAAACCAGTCAGAAGCAGATCCGCCAAGTAGTGAAAGCCCTTCGGGAAGCCATGCCGGATATTGTTATTCGCACGACGCTGATTACCGGATTTCCCGGTGAAAATGAAAACCAGCACCAGGCACTGCTGGAATTCATTGATGAGATGGAATTTGAACGGTTGGGAGTATTTCCTTACTCACAGGAGGAAGGTACGCCGGCGGCGGACTTTCCGGATCAGGTGGAAGAAGAGATAAAGAAACGACGACAAAAGGAACTCATGGAATTACAGCAGGAGGTTTCCTATGACAATAATCAAAGACTGAAAGATACCGAACTGGAGGTCTTGATCGAAGGGTATCTATATGAAGAAGGGGTTTATCTGGGACGTTCCTATCGTGAAGCACCGGAAGTGGACGGTTGTATTTTCGTATCGGCTCAGGAGGAGCTGGTAACAGGCGATATGGTAAAGGTACGGATCACAGAGGGAAATGAATACGATTTGATGGGAGAGGTGATTTATGAATTTACCGAATAAATTAACAGTATTCCGAGTGATATTGATTCCGTTTTTTTTGGTATTTGTGATGATACCGGGGATTCCGGCCGGCAAGTGGGCTGCGGTGGGAATCTTTATCTTGGCAAGCCTGACTGATCTGCTGGACGGGAAGCTGGCTAGAAAATATGATTTGGTAACGGATTTCGGGAAATTCATGGATCCACTTGCCGACAAACTGCTGGTCTGCTCGGCCATGATTGCTTTAATCGAATTGGATCGAATCCCGGCGTGGGTGGTCATCATCATCATAGCCAGAGAATTTACGATCAGCGGATTCCGGCTGATAGCCTCGGATCAGGGAATTGTAATCGCAGCCGGTATCTGGGGGAAGATAAAAACCACGGTTCAGATGCTGATGGTAATTCTGTTACTGCTCAACCTTAGTGAGGAGCTTCCCGCATATACAGGAATCATCACGCTTGCGGAACAGATACTGATCTATGCTTCCCTGCTTCTGACTGTGATTTCTCTGGCAGAATACCTTTGGAGTAACCGAAGTGTCCTATCCGCAGAGAAATAGAAGTATGAAAAGCAGTACCGGCAAAAGATAAGAAAAGCAAGTTGATGAACAAAAGGTTTACGTTATAGAACGGATGGGAAAGCAGTCGGCACAGGCACGATACACAGGGGTGTGAAAGGGAAAACGTATGGAAAAATTTGTGGATATATTATGTGAAATAATCGGAAAAATCGGATTTAAAATACGACTGATATGTATGGACGCTTGGTATTATTTAAACGGAAGTTGTTTCGGGCTGTTTCCGCCGTCGTTTTACTACACACATACGGAGGAAGAAATCAGGTCCATCACGGATAAAACGCTTAAAGAACTGCGTACTATGATAGAGGAATTGGACGACTAAATTCTCCTTTGTTTGAATAGTCATTACCTATGACATCTTGAAGAACGACCCAAAACAGATTGAAAAATAGCAGGGTAGTTATTATAATGAACGTAACAAAATAGCGGTCCGTCTTGTCAGAGACGGAAACATATTCATAGCAGGCAAGACATGGGTATGAAGATAGTAAGAAGAGAGGTTAAATATGGCGAAGGAATCTGAGGAAACGAACGAACCGGTTCGGCTTTGCCTTCCTGTGCTGACTGTACCGGAAGGAAATGGGCTGGAAAATCAGATATATGAGGAACTGCGAAAACGAAAATTAACGATCACAACTGCCGAATCCTGTACCGGCGGTTTGATCGCCGGACGCCTGATCAATGTATCTGGAGCCTCCAATATCATAGAACGGGGATTTGTGACCTATTCCAATCTGGCAAAGGAAGAGGAATTAGGCGTCCGTCATGAGACGTTGGAACGTTATGGTGCGGTTTCTTCGCAAACGGTGATCGAAATGGCGAAAGGAGCTGCCCGGCACGGTAAAGCGCAGATAGCGGTTGCTGTTACCGGTCTTGCCGGACCGGAAGGCGGAACGCCGGAAAAACCGGTTGGGCTGGTATATATCGGAATCGATTTCAGTGGGAAACTCTATTGGCAGGAATACCGTTTTCAAGGAAACCGAAATGAAATCCGGGAATTGACGGTGGTCAATAGTCTGAACTTGATAAAGCACAGTTTACTCCGGCAGGAATAGCTGCCACTTTCCTTGAAAACCAGTCGCTTTTTTGTTGAAATCTGTGTTTATTAGGTGTATAATGCTTGTGTTTGGGTTCTGTAACGGAAGCATGATCGGGCCAGAATCCGAAAAATAAAACGCAAAGGAAGTATGAATCATGAGTGAAAATGTAAAAAGCTCCGGGGGCTGGCGTACAAATAAGTGGGTACGGGCGGCAATTCCGGCATTATTGCTGCACTGTAGCATCGGTACGGTGTATTGCTGGTCGATTTTCAGTCAGGAAATCGCAGATTACATTGGATTTTCAAAGGGTGCAACGGAATGGGCATTCAGCTTTGCCATCTTTTTCCTGGGTATGTCGGCGGCATTTCTGGGAAATGTAGTGGAGAAGGATATTCATAAGTCTTCTCTGATCGCAGCTATCTGTTTTGCATCAGGTATGGCGGGAACCGGATTTTTTATCTATTACGGCGGCGCTCATAAGGGAAGCCTGCTGGCACTCATCGGTATTTACATATGCTATGGATTTATCATGGGAATCGGCTTAGGAACCGGGTATTTATCACCGGTTAAGACACTGATGCTCTGGTTCGAGGATCGGAAGGGCTTAGCTACCGGTCTGGCAGTTGCCGGATTTGGTGCCGCAAAGGCGATTGCAAGTCCGATCATGCAGGGAATGTTAAATTCTCTGGGCGATGGCGGCATCTATAAGATGTTCCTGATTTTGGCGGCAGTTTATTTTGTAATGATGTTTGTGGGACATCTGCTCTTAAAGAAGCCGGAGGGCTGGCATGAACCCCAAAAGAAAGAAAAAGGACAGGGAATCTTAGCCGTTATTAAGTCAAAGCCGATCAGCAATTATATCGGAATCTGGCTGATGTTCTACATTAACATCACCTGTGGTCTTGCATTGATTTCACAGGAAAAGATGATTGTAAAATGTATCGGTCTGGCAAGCGTTGTCGGTATCATTTCTACGATTTCCGCAATTTTTAATGCCGGCGGCCGTTTAGGTTTTTCGGCATGGGCAGATACTATGAAGGATCGGAACACCATTTATAAGCTGATCTTCATTCTGTCAATCGTATTTACCGGCGCAGTTCTTCTGACAAACGGTATTAAGAACGGAGAGGGCAATATTGCGCTGGTTGTGCTGGTGCTTGGACTGATCTTTATCGTAAACGCCGGATATGGCGGCGGCTTTTCCAATGTACCGACCCTGTTGTCCGATCATTACGGTATGGGAAATATCAGTGCTATTCACGGACTTACCTTATCTGCATGGGCATTCGCAGGTTTGACAGGAAATCAGATGGCAACCTGGATCGTGAATACCTTTGGTGAGCCGGTCGAGATTCAGCATACACTGGCAGACGGTACGGTGGAAGCATTGACGGTAAATCCTACCGGTTATCAGTATGTATTGTATGCAACGATCGTGCTTTATATCCTTGCCTTGATCATCTGTCTGCTTATGGTAAAGCCTACAGATAAAGCATTGGCAGCAAAGAAAGCAAAGGAGCAGGCAAAGGCGGCTTCCGCAGAGTGATATTCTGGGAAAAACGGCATGAAAAAAACGAGGGCTTCCGTTCTTCCGTAAGGAAGGGCGGAAGCTCTCATAGATAGGAGATAACCATGAGCTTACATTTGATCAAAAAGATTCCGACTGCCGGGGAATTACAGGAAATGCTCCCCATGACACCGGACTTAAAAAAGATAAAGGAAGAACGGGACAGACAGATCCGACAGGTATTTACAGGAGAATCCGATAAGTTTCTGATGATCATCGGCCCCTGTTCTGCTGATAATGAAGCGGCAGTATTGGACTATGTGACCCGGCTTGCAAAGGTACAGGAGGCGGTAAAGGATAAGATCCTTTTGATTCCCCGTATCTATACGAATAAACCTAGAACCACGGGTGCGGGATATAAGGGAATGCTCCATCAGCCGGATCCGGAGAAAGCGCCGGATATGTTTGAAGGGGTAAAAGCGATCCGGAAAATGCATATCGATGCGATTGCCGCAACCGGGCTTACTGCAGCAGATGAAATGCTTTATTCTGAAAACTGGCAGTATCTGGAGGATATTCTATCTTATGTTGCAATCGGAGCAAGAAGCGTGGAGGATCAGCAGCACAGGATCGTGACTTCCGGAATGGATATACCGGTCGGTATGAAAAACCCCACCAGTGGTAATCTGACCGTCATGTTGAATTCCTGTCTGGCAGGACAGATGAAGCATACCTTCCTCTATACCGGCTGGGAAACCAAAACGGACGGAAATGATCTGGTACACTGTATTTTACGTGGAGCCACCAATAAGCATGGACAATCCATTTCCAACTATCATTACGAGGATCTGATGCTGCTGTTGGAACTGTATCAGCAGTTTGAATTGAAAAATCCTGCCTGTATTGTAGATGCGAATCATAACAATTCCGGAAAACAGTGGGCGGAGCAGCCACGTATTGTAAAGGAAGTTTTACACAGTATGCGGCATTCCGAAGAGATTCACAGACTGGTAAAGGGCGTTATGGTTGAAAGCTATATTGAAGACGGCAATCAGCCCGTTGATGGCGGCTGTTATGGAAAATCCATTACGGATCCCTGTTTAGGCTGGGAAAAATCCAAAGCGTTGATCTTCGAGGTAGCAGAGCTGCTTTAACAGCTTCTTATGCTTTATAGAAGAAAGACTTGGAGCACCAAAGAAGGAAAAACAGCATAGAATAGTAATAATTGTAATCGGAGACTTTCATATGCGTTTTTCGGATTTAAAGCAGCGTGAGGTGATTAACTGCAAGGATTGCAAACGACTGGGGTTCGTTTCGGATATTGTGTTTGATTCTTGCAGCGGTATCGTAGAGGCATTGATCGTGCCGGGACCGGGACGCTTTTTCGGGTGTCTGTGTCCGGTGACGGAATATGTGATCAAGTTCTGCCATATCGTTCGGATCGGCCCGGATATTATCCTGGTCGATGTGGATTTGGTAGAGGCACTGGTAAAGAAGAAGGAAACCTGAGAACGAGCGTAAGAAAGGAGCAGTCTATGAAATGTCCGTTTTGCGGAGAAGATAATACACGGGTGATTGATTCACGCCCGGCAGATGATAACGCATCCATTCGGCGGCGAAGGGAATGCGACGCCTGCAATCGGCGGTTTACTACCTATGAAAAGGTGGAATCCATACCGTTGATCGTGATTAAAAAGGATAAGAAACGGGAACCTTACGACCGCTCAAAGATCGCCTCCGGTATCTTAAAATCCTGTTATAAATGTCCGGTATCGGCAGAGCAGATCGAACAGTGTCTGAATGATGTGGAAACCCGGATATTTAATCTGGAGGAAAAGGAAGTGGAAAGCACAGTGATCGGCGAGATCGTCATGGATGAGATCAAGCGGTTGGATCCGGTTGCATATGTTCGTTTCGCCTCCGTTTACCGGGAGTTTAAGGATGTGAATACCTTCATGGACGAACTGAAAAAAATACTGGATAAATAAAATGTAAATAAAATATTGACAACAATGGCTTCGCAGATTACAATAGCTATGGAGTCCGTTCCGAGCGGGAAAGGAACAGAATGTATAGCAGTGTAATGAGCGGAGCCATTTTCGGTATTCAGGGAATCCTGATCCAAGTAGAAGCAGATGTTTCCGATGGGCTGCCTGCCTTCTATATGGTAGGCTGCTTGGCAAGCGAGATACGGGAGTCTTGTGAGCGTATTCGGACAGCGTTGCGGAATTCCGGATACACCCTGCCGCCGAAGCGGGTGGTTATCAATCTGTCGCCGGCAGATATTCGAAAGGATGGCACCGGCTTTGATCTGCCTATAGCAGCAGCTATATTGTTGTCTACAGGGCAGTTGCAGAAAGAAGAGACGAAGGATACGGTATTTCTGGGAGAATTAGGTCTGGACGGTTCCGTACTGCCGGTAAACGGTGTCCTGCCGATTGCCGAAATGGCAAGGAATTCCGGTATACGATATATTGTGCTTCCCATAGAAAACCGTCAGGAGGCGGCCTTGATACCCGGACTGGGGGTGCTTGGCATATCTCATATTGAGGAGCTGCCGAGACTGTTGAGACATAAGGAAAAGGAGGCGGCCTCTTTTTTTAATCCACAGGAGACGGAAAAGGAATATCGGGTATCGGCTGATTTCCGGGAACTAAAGGGACAGCCTTTCCTAAGACGGGCGATTGAAGTGGCGGCTTCCGGTATGCATCATTTGCTGATGACAGGGCCGCCCGGAGCCGGAAAGACACTGGCCGCCCGTTGTATGGCAGGCATACTTCCGGAATTATCGTATGAAGAGCAGATGGAGCTTACTAAGATCTATAGTGTAAGGGGAATGCTTCCGGAACAAAACCGGCTGTTGCGAATGCGTCCCTTTCGCAGTCCCCACCATACAATTACCGTCAGCGCATTATTAGGTGGAGGACAGAAGCCGAGACCCGGTGAAATCAGTCTGGCACACAATGGTATTCTATTCTTAGATGAGCTTCCGGAGTTTTCAAAATCGGTGATCGAGGCGTTGCGGCAGCCATTGGAAGAGGGGTGCGTCCGGATCGGACGTGTAAGAGGGGATGTTGTCTATCCGGCTGCGGTTATGCTGGTAGGAGCAATGAATCCCTGTCCCTGTGGGGCTTATCCGGACAGGAACCGATGCAGATGTACCCAGAGGCAGATTGAACGCTATCAGGGACAGGTCAGCCATGCGGTCTTGGATCGGATGGATCTGAATATCCAGGTGCGTCCGGTTTCCTTTGCGGCTATGACCGGGAATCGTGAAGAAGAAGGAACAGAGGAGGTACGTAAACGGGTTCTTCGGACCCATGGGATCCAGAAAGAACGGTATCAGGGACGCAGCATCCGTTTCAATTCCCAGATGGGAAAGAACGAGCTGGAGCAGTACTGCCGCTTGGGAAAAGCGGAACAGGATTATATGCGGACGGTATACGAAAAACAGAAGTTCAGCGGCAGAGGGTATTATAAGCTTTTACGGGTAGCGAGGACGCTTGCGGATATGGAGGAGGCGGATTCCATTCAACTTTCACACCTATTGGAGGCAGCCGCTTATCGGATACCGGAGTATAAGGCGGCGGAAGGAGGGTATGGAGTTGGAGAATGATTTTTATTATTTCTGGCTTACCTTTCTTTACCGAATACCACCTCTGCGGCTGCATGAATGCGTAAACTATTTTGGCGGCGCCAGAGAATTTTATGAAGCAGAGCAGTCGGAGCTTTTTATGCTGACGGATCGTCAGAAAAGGCACTGGCAGGAGACAAAGGAACAGGATACGGTCTATCGGCTTTGGGAAGCGCTTCCCCAGAAGGAATACGGTTTTATATCCTGCGCATCGGAAAGGTATCCGGCAAAATTAAAAACGCTGATGGACTATCCCTTTGGCATTTTTTATAGTGGAGCGTTACCGCCGGAGCGTCCTTCAGTGGGGATCGTAGGAGCCAGAAGCGCTACGGTTTACGGACAGGAGTTGGCTTATCGGATCGCTTGGGAACTGGGAAAGGAAGGAATAACCGTTATCAGCGGACTGGCAAGAGGGATTGACGGAGCCGGACACAGAGGCTGCATGGATGCAGGCGGCTATACGCTGGGAGTTTTAGGAACCGGAATCAATGTGGCATATCCGAGAGAACATGATAATATCTATAGACAGATGAAACAATATGGAGGGCTTTTAACGGAATATGTACCGGATACAAAGCCCCTTCCCGGATTGTTCCCCAGACGGAACCGGATCATCAGCGTGCTGTCCGATTTTCTTTTGGTCGTGGAGGCAAGGGAAAAAAGCGGTTCCCTGATCACCGTGGATTTTGCATTGGAACAGGGAAAAGGTGTTGGAGCGGTTCCGGGCAGACCCTGTGATCTTTTAAGTGCAGGCTGCAACCGGCTGATTCAACAGGGAGCCAAATGTATTTTGTCTGCTGACGATATATTTGAAGAGATATTGGAGAATCCGGTATATAAGGTTCGGCGGACGGAGTGCAATTATGAAAAACCGGATTTAGGACTTGCACCGAAAGAAAAAATGGTGTATAGTTGTCTGCGTTTGGAACCAAAATTTATTGATGAAATCTTGTCTCAGGCAGGGATTCCCGTCTGGGAAGGCATTCAGATATTAACGGAGCTGGAGATCAAAGGCGTGATACGGCAGCACCCGCATCAGTACTTTTATCGGACAGGCTAAGAGGATCCGGGATTGATTTTGAAGAAGGGAGTTCGTTTGTAGTATGGCAAAGAATTTGGTAATTGTGGAGTCACCTGCTAAAGCGAAAACGATTCAGAAATTTCTTGGCACAGGTTATGCGGTGATTGCTTCAAACGGTCATGTACGGGATTTGCCTAAGAGTCAGATGGGCGTAGATATTGAGCATGATTATGAACCACGGTATATCACGATAAGAGGTAAGGGTGATATATTGGCAAAACTGCGTAAGGAAGTAAAGAAGGCGGATCATGTCTATCTGGCAACTGACCCGGACCGGGAAGGAGAGGCAATCTCTTGGCATCTGGCACAGGCTTTGAAGCTGGAGGAAAAACAGTACAAGCGGATTACATTTCATGAAATCACCAAAAAGGCGGTTAAGAATTCCATAAAAGAAGCAAGAGGGATTGATATGAATCTGGTGGACGCCCAGCAGGCAAGGCGGGTACTGGATCGTATGGTCGGTTATGAGATCAGTCCGATCTTATGGGCAAAGATTAAGCGTGGTCTCAGTGCCGGACGGGTACAGTCGGTTGCACTCCGCTTAATCTGCGACCGGGAAGATGAAATCAACGCATTTATACCGGAGGAATACTGGACCCTGGAAGCCAAACTAAAGGGAGAAAAGACAGCGAAGACATTTCCGGCAAAATATACCGGAGAACTGAAAAACCGGCAAGCTTTGGATCAGTTGATGAAAAAGTTAGAGGGTGCGGAATTCACCGTTCAGGAGCGAAAAGAAGGAAAACGGATTTCCAAAGCACCCAGTCCGTTTACCACCAGTACACTGCAGCAGGAAGCGTCCAGAAGACTGAATTTTTCCACGCAGAAAACCATGCGTCTGGCCCAGCAGCTGTATGAAGGGATTGAACTGAAGGGAAAGGGAAGCGTCGGCCTGATCACCTATCTGCGAACCGATTCGATCCGGATTTCGGAAGAAGCAAAGGCCATGGCGGCGGCTTATATCGAAGATCATTACGGAAAGGAATATGTCGGTACCGATAAGGAAGAAAAAAAGAATGGGAAGCGGATCCAGGATGCGCATGAAGCGATCCGGCCTACGGATCTTACTCTGTCCCCAGCTGATATAAAGGAAAACTTATCCAGAGACCTATTCCGCTTGTACCAGCTGATCTATAATCGGTTTCTGGCAAGCCAGATGGAGCATGCAGTTTATGAAACCGTTACCTTGAAGCTGGAGGCGGCAGGCGAGCGGTTTTCGGCAGGTACTTCCCGGCTTGGTTTTGACGGGTACCTTTCTGTGTATAAGAATGAGGAAGAGGGGGAAGGGAATCTGTCCTTAAGCGGTGTGGAAAAGGGAAGCCGCCTGCAGGCACAGGCGCTGGAGCCAAAACAGCATTTTACGCAGCCGCCGGCTCATTATACGGAGGCATTATTAGTAAAAACACTGGAGGAACTGGGAATTGGACGCCCAAGCACGTATGCGCCTACGATTACTACTATTTTGAATCGAAGGTATATTGTGAAGGAACAGAAAAATCTGTATGTAACGGAACTGGGAGAAGCTGTGAATCAGATGATGATGAAAGCATTTCCTGTGATCGTAGATGTAGAATTTACCGCCAATATGGAATCCCTTCTGGACAGTGTCGAAGAGGGAAAGATTCCATGGAAGACGATTATAGAGAATTTTTATCCGGATCTGGATTATGCGGTACGGAATGCAGATATGGAACTGGAGCATATTAAAATCGAGGACGAAGTGACGGACGTGAAATGCGATTTGTGCGGGCGGAATATGGTGATCAAATATGGCCCGCATGGGAAATTTCTGGCGTGTCCCGGTTTTCCGGAATGCAGAAACACCAAGCCCTATCTCGAAAAGATCGGTGTGGCGTGTCCGAATTGTGGAAAAGATATTGTTCTAAGAAAAACAAAAAAGGGACGCAGGTATTATGGCTGCGAGGATAATCCAAACTGTGACTTTATGAGCTGGCAAAAGCCTTCTAACGTGCCATGCCCGAAATGCGGCGGTCTTATGGTTGAAAAAGGAAATAAGCTGGTTTGCAGAAATGAAAACTGTTCCTGTGTGATTGAGAAATAAATGGTTGTTATTTTCAATGGATTGTGGTAAACTTTATATGTCAATGTTGATGGAGATTTCTTGACGTACAGATGAGGAGAGAGGTATCCGGGAAGAATTTGTTTATTTGCGCAGGAGGGAATTATGAGTGTACAGCTATTGGACAAAACACGGAAAATAAATAAGCTTTTGCACAATAATAATTCTCATAAGGTAGTATTTAACGATATATGCGAGGTTTTATCCGAGATTATGGTCTCTGATGTTCTTGTGATCAGTAAAAAGGGTAAGGTACTGGGCATTAAAAACCGAGAGGATATTGACAGCCTCAGAGAACTGATCGTAGATGAGATCGGCGGGCATATTGATGCGATGCTGAATGAACGTTTATTGGGAATCTTATCCACCAAGGAAAATGTGAATCTGACTACCCTCGGATTTGAAGAGGAGGGAATCGAGCGGTATCAGGGCTTGATTACTCCTATTGATATTGCAGGGGAACGGTTAGGTACGGTTTTCATGTATAAGCAGGATAAACCGTATGAAATTGATGATATTATATTGGGAGAATATGGAACAACGGTAGTCGGGCTGGAAATGATGCGTTCCGTAAATGAAGAGAATGCAGAGGAGAGCCGGAAAATTGCGATTGTCCGTTCTGCTATCAGTACCCTGTCTTTTTCGGAACTGGAAGCAATTACATATATTTTTGAAGAGCTGGAAGGCAAGGAAGGAATCTTAGTCGCCAGCAAGATCGCAGACCGGGTCGGGATTACCCGTTCCGTTATCGTGAATGCATTAAGGAAGTTTGAAAGCGCAGGGGTGATTGAGTCTCGTTCCTCCGGTATGAAGGGAACGTATATCAAGGTTATAAACGATGTGGTATTTGATGAATTGAAGCGGCTGAAAGAAAAGTAAGACAGTTAAATATTCCGGTCAGGAATGGAATTCCGAATTGACAAAAGGATTTGTGAGAACTCTCATAAATCCTTTTACCATATAAGAAAATAAAAAAGTTACATTTTAACAGATAGGAGTGGGGCATATGATCAATTCCAGCATTTATAATTATGTAGACGTTCTGGACAAAGCGGCGGATGCAGCTTATACCAGACTGGATGTTATTTCCAATAACATTGCAAACGACAGTACGCCGAATTATAAAAGGCAGGATGTGCAGTTTGAAACGATTCTCCAGGCATCCTTAGCAGGAACCGGAAGTCTGGAAAGCAGAATTGAGGAACTGAATTTAAATCTAGGTGAATTAGACAGCTACATTTATACGGATCAATCCTCCCTTGCATACCGCATGGACGGCAATAATGTGGATATTGATCAGGAGGAAGCCTATCTTGCTGAAACGCAGATTCGTTATCAGGCGCTGATCGATCAGATGATGCAGGAGTTTGGCCGATATAAAACAGTATTATCTACATCATAGAAGAGGGGGTAAATGGCCATGAGTATGTTTGATGGAATGAATATCAGTGCGACCGGCATGACCGCACAGCGGCTTCGTATGGATGTGATCGCACAGAATATCGCAAATGTGAATACCACACGGGATGAAAACGGTGAAGTATATCGAAGAAAAACCGTTGTGTTCAATGAAAAAAGCACACTAAACTTTGGGGATACCCTGTATAACAGCCTGAACGTATTTAGGCCCAGCGGCGTGCGGGTAACAGAGGTTGTAGAGGATATGTCGGATTTGAAAATGGTGTATGATCCCAGCCACCCGGATGCGGACGAAAATGGCTATGTCATGTATCCGAATGTGGAGCCGGTGACGGAGATGACAAACCTTATTGATGCCAGCCGCTCATACGAGGCAGGCGTAACCGCATTCAATGCGGCTAAGGCAGTTGCGGTGAAGGGATTAGAGCTGATGCAGTAAGGAAAGACCTGCGGCTGTTTAAATTAGCAGAAGGAAATAGGAAAGGACAGGTAAACATTCATGGTTTTAGATATTTCTTCGATCACTTCCCTGAATGAAAGTCTTGGGATTGGAGATCGAAAAGATACAAAGGTAACGTCAAATGAATCCGAAGCGTTTAGCTCGTTACTGAATTCAGCGATCAATATGTATTCGGAGGCGGATCAACTGCAAAAGAAGGCAGAACAGGCGGAGATGAATTTTGCCATGGGGTATTCGGATAATACCCATGATTTGGCACTGGTACAGCAAAAGGCAAGTATTGCATTACAATATACGGTAAGGGTGACGAATAAGTTTCTGGAAGCGTACAAGGAGATTATGAATATCCAGTTGTAACAGCAGCTTATTTTTGGTATGAGCATGGATAATATAATTAATTTTTTCAAGGGACTTCCTGCCAAAGCGTTGGAATTCTGGAATAAGTACACAGCAAAGCAAAAAACGATAATTGTTTCGGTGCTGGCAGCGGTGATCTTTGCGCTGGTAGCCTTGATTTGGTTTGCCAACCGGACCAATTATGTTCCTTTGGCAACCTTTGAATCCGCAGCAGATGCAGCGGCAGCCAGGACTTTTCTGGATGAAAGCGATACGGAGTTTAAGTATAAGGTGTCAGAGGATGCGCTGACTATATCTGTGGATGAAAAACAGCTTTCGGAAGCAAGATTGGTTTTGGGAGAAAACGGAGTGTCGGAAACTGCCGAGGAGGACTATACATGGCTGTTTGACAACAGCTTTACAACGACGGATTCTGAGCGACAACTGAAAGCAAAGATCACTCTGCAAAATACGATGGCAATCGACATCCGCTCTATGGATGGAATCAAATCAGCGGCAGTACGGATCAATCTGCCGGATAAAACGAATACCTTATTCGATGATGAAAAAGAAGCATCCGCCAGCATCATGCTGACGACTACAAAGGAACTGGATCCGGATCAGGTGGAAGGAATTGCAAGCTATGTGGCAAATTCTTTGGGAAATCGGAGTACAGATAACATCCGGATCGTGGATCAGACCGGTCAACTGCTGTTTGAAGGCAATGATACCGGCTCCGGCACTACTACAGCCAATAACCGGATTCGGAACGAGGTGGTGAACGGTATTGAAAATAATATTCGTTCGCTGATGATTTCCAGCTTGTATGATGATGCGCAGGTAATGGCAAATCTGGATATTCAGTTGGATGATACGGTAGTGGAACAGACCGAATATGATACCTTTCAGGACGGACAAAATGGTCCCCGGTCCTCTTATTATCTCTATGATGCTGAAAATGTAGATGGAACCGGCGGCATACCGGGTACGGACGCCAATGACGAAGATATAGCGACCTATAATATTGACGACGGAATCTATGGCAATTCTCAGATTCAGGTCATTCGGGAAACTTATGAGACGGATAAGACGGTAACGACCAGCAGACGGGCGATCGGTGCGGTCAATCCGAAAAATTCTTCGGTTTCCATCGTATTGACCCAGTATGTGGAATACGATGAAGAAAAAATGCGGGAGCAGGGGCTTTTAGATGATATGACGTTTGCGGAATTCCAGTCCCAAAACAGTGAAAAGGTTCCGATTGAGGTGGATGAATCCATGTATGACGTGGTTGCCAATGCAACCGGAATCAGCACCAACAGCATTACCATCATCGCATATCAGGAACCGCTGTTTTATCCGAGAGAACGCTCCGGTATTCAGGTTTCCAATATCTTGCAGATCATTCTGGCGATCCTGATCGCAGCGTTATTGATTTTTGTAGTATTAAAGGGTATGAAGCCTGCAGAAGTAACGGAGCTGGAGCCGGAACTGTCAGTGGAAGCTCTTTTGGCCACTACGAAGGACAATCAGAGTTTAGCGGATATTGAATACAATGAAAAAACAGCAACCAGACAACAGATTGAGAAATTCGTCAATGAAAATCCGGAAGCAGTGGCACAGCTTCTGCGAAACTGGTTGAACGATGATGAGTGGGATTAAGGAGGATGGCAATGGCAACGAATGGATTAACGGGAATACAAAAGGCGGCCATTCTTTTGATCGCATTAGGACCGGAAATGTCTGCCACGATTTTTAAGCATCTAAAAGAGGATGAGATCGAACAGCTGACACTTGAAATTGCAAATACACGCAGTATTTCTTCTTCATTGAAAAATGAGATCCTAGATGAATTTTATGAGGTTTGTCTGGCACAGCAGTATATTGCGGAGGGTGGTATCGGTTATGCAAAGGGACTTTTGGATAAGGCCTTTGGCGAGGAACGGGCACAGGAGGTAATCAACCGTCTGACGGCTTCCTTACAGGTACGACCCTTTGAATTCGTACGGAAAGCAGATGCTTCCCAGCTTTTGAATTTTATTCAGGATGAGCATCCGCAGACCATTGCCCTGATCCTTTCCTATCTGCCACCGGCCCAAGCGGCAGCTGTGATCAGCGCATTGCCGCCGGAAAAGCAATCGGATGTGGCAAAACGTATTGCAACAATGGATCGGACGTCCCCGGATGTGGTTCAGGAGGTAGAAGATATTCTGGAACGAAAGCTGGCGACACTGGTCAATCAGGATTACACCATCGTTGGCGGTGTGGATTCCATTGTCAATATTTTGAATACGGTAGACCGAGGAACCGAAAAGCATATCATGGAAATTTTGGAAATCGAAGAACCGGAATTGGCAGACGAGATTCGGAGAAAGATGTTTGTATTCGAAGATATTCTTACGCTGGATAACCGGGCGATCCAGACCGTGCTTCGAGATGTGGATAACAACGAGCTGGCGATTGCCCTTAAGAATGCCAATGAAGAGGTACAGAATGCCATTTTCAGCAATCTATCCACCCGTCTGGCTACTATGATAAAGGAAGATATGGAGTATATGGGGCCGGTACGTTTAAAGGACGTAGAAGATGCACAGCAAAAGATTGTAAATATTATCCGGAAACTGGAAGAGTCCGGCGATATTGTTATTTCTCGTGGCGGAGGTGACGAGATCATTGTCTAATCTGTATAAATCAGACTATATCTCCTTTTCGGAGCAGAATACCCTGGTAATTGATGCCAATAAGAACAGACTGCTGCGTTCCATTGAGACGCAGCAGCAAATGCAGGAAGGTAACAACGCAGAGAAGACTGAGACGGACAAGGAAGGGTTTCAGTCATTTGAAATTGAAAACATTGATATGGATGACGTGCGGCAACAGGCAGACGCAGTTTTTGAGGAAGCCAGAATTGCCGCCGAACATATTGTAGAGGATGCCCGCGCGGAGGCATTGCTCCTGAAAGAAGAAGCCAGACAGCAGGGAACAGAGGAAGGCTATCGAAAGGGCATGGAGGAAGCGGAGGAACAGATGCGGGCTAGGGAAGAGGAGTTGCAAAACCGATATGAGGGCATGAGCCAGCAACTGGAAGAATCCTATGAACGGCAGCTGGCAGAGACAGAACCAAAGCTGATAGAGATCCTCTGTAAGCTGA
>CANPZL010000009.1 GCA_947589055.1 uncultured Lachnospiraceae bacterium
GATGGGCTTGCTACATTGCTTGAGAAATCGGATGAACTGGTGGAGGGAATCGATCAGCTTGCTGCCGGAGCGGAGAGTCTCAAAAACGGGGCTGGCAGTCTGGATGCAGGAGCAGCCGAACTTCAAAGCGGAGCTACGCAGTTAAGCGAAGGACTGAACACCCTTGTGTCGAACAACGACACCTTAAACGGCGGGGCCAAGCAGGTGTTTGACACGCTGCTCTCCACGGCGAACACCCAGCTTGCAGCTGCAGGACTGGACGTCCCGACCCTGACAACTGGAAATTATGCAGAAGTTTTGAACGGGGTTATTGCGTCGCTGGACGAAAACGCCGTATATGAGCAGGCACTGAACCAAGTAACAGCAGCCGTGGAAGCGCAGAGAGACGTGATTACACAGCAGGTCACGGCGGCCGTTCAGGAGGAAGTTACCGCACAGGTCACAGCAGCCGTCAAAGAGGATGTGACATTGCAGGTGACCGAAGGTGTTCGGAATACCGTAGCAGAGCAGATCATTCAGTCTGTTTTACAGATGGATAAAGCGTCTTATGATGCCGATGTTGCCGCCGGTCGGATAGATCAAGGGACACAGGAGCAAATCGAAGCTGAGATAGATCAGCAGATGCAGTCAGCGCAGATACTCCAGCAGATTCAGACGGAGGCAGACAAGCAAATGTCTTCCCAGCCGATTCAGGATACCGTTGCCGCAAATGTGAACAAACAAATGCAAAGCGACGCCATCAAGCAGACAATCGCACAGCAGACAGAACTGCAGATTCAGAAGATTATTTCGGGACAAATGGCTTCTGACGAGGTGCAGGCACAGCTTGCCGCCGCTGCGGAGGGCGCAAAATCGGTCATTGCACTCAAATCATCCCTCGACAGTTATAATGCCTTTTATCTCGGCCTGCAAAGCTATACGGCTGGTGTAGCTGATGCGGCGGCAGGAGCCGGAACCTTGAAGGCCGGAACGGATGACTTGAAGGCCGGCACTTCCGAGCTTGCTGCCGGAGCCTCGCAGCTTTACGATGGAATCCTTACACTGAAAAACGGAACGCCGGCTCTGGTCGATGGAATCACCCAGCTTCGTGACGGCGCCATGCAGCTTTCCGATGGATTAAAAGAATTAAATGAGCAGGGCATCCAAAAGCTGGTGGATGCGGTGGACGGTGATCTCGGCAGCTTGGTTACCAGATTCCGTGCGACAAGAGATGTGTCCCTGCACTATAAGAATTTTGCAGGCGCAAGTGAGGATATGGACGGTCAGGTAAAATTCATTTATCGGACGGATGCAGTTGAATAAACTGACCTTCAATAAATCAACCAGCGGAAACGAGAAACTCACAGAACACAGGTTGAACTAACACTATAATCATACAAGCAGAAAGGAATATAAAAAGATGAATATTTTGATCTGATAATTGACAGCGGAGCGTTATTTGTATGGTTCTTCCACTATATGCCAGTAGGCAACGACGCGGCGCTGGAACTGCTGCCCACACCTGAGCAGAGGGAAAAGATGTACCGCTGTACCCGCGAATACCGTGAAACCAATAAAATCAATAATCCACATCTGACACACTCAAGATTATGTGTCAGATGTGGATTATTTGCACCCGAAACCGTCAGCCGACTATTGATAGGTTCGATTAGTTCCTTATCACTATCAAGCCAAGGCTTTCGGAGATTTTTCCGGAAGCCTTGTTAGCGTAGTAAATTCTGTAAGGTTTTAATTTTGTTATCACCGACAGGGAAAGTGCAGGATCAAGAAATTGCCGGCATAAATAATAAGAAATGTAAGACAGCCAGTTGCCTCATCTTATGTTTTAATAGTAAATACAACTGGAAGATGATATAATCAAACCAATTAAAATAGATAAAAGATTTTGGGAGAAACACGAATGGATTTTATTAGGACAGACGGTAAAAATAAAGATTTTATAGAAAACTGTAGATTCCTTGACATGGATTTGGAGAGACGGGTCGGGAAAGTAATAAAACGGGATAAATACCGCAAATACAATCAACTGGATGAAATCAAAGAAGCGATTGTTGTGTATGAAGATGGCAAGGCCATCGGCGGAGGTGCGCTTAGGAGATATGATGATGAAAATATAGAATTGAAAAGAGTATTTGTGCATCCGGAGTATCAGGGCCGAGGGATAGGGAGTAAACTTGTTTCCTTATTGGTGGATTGGGCAATAGAATTGGGATATAAGAGGATCATTCTTGAAACAGGAGAACTTCTAGTCCAGTCTTGTGCTGTTTATAAAAAATTGGGGTTTGAAATCATTCCAAACTATGGTCCGTATGCAGATATGCCGGAATCATTGTGTATGGCGAAGGAACTGCAATGAAAGATACAGACTATATAAAGAAAGCAGCAGAAACCAAGAATCCCCGCAAATTCCGGTCCCTTGACAGCGATCGTTGAATGATTGGATTTTGTGAATTATTAGAAAAAATACAGCGAATGCAAGGCTCCTGAATGAACATTCGGGGGCCTTTTTGGCTCCTTCGGGGATTGATAAAGTAGGAGAGATATTGTACAATATTGATATAGTGATTTCTAAAACTGCTACAGAGAAAGCGCTTAGAGATTACCATTATATTATACCAATGAGAAGGGTGATATGATGAAAGCTAAAAAAATAATTTATCTGATGATAGTTTTACTCTGCCTTAGCAGTTGTACGCCGCACAACACGGAACCATCAGATGGAGATAAAATAATCGTTACCATGCTGTATACCAGTGATCTGCCCAACTTGGAAAAGCTTGTGGAAACCACATACACCAATATCGACCTTCAGATTGAAAAGAATGCAGCAGGGACGATTGATGGCGAAATGGAACGTCGTCTGCGCAATGGACACGGCAGCGATATTGTTGTATCCACCCTTGCAACCGGTGATGTACTGAATTATCTTGCGGATCTGAGTGCGGATGAATATATTTCGGCATATCAATCCGGTATCATGCACAAGACCGCCAAAGACGGAAAAAATCTGTTTATCCCACTGCCGGCACAATATTACGGATATATCTATAATGTCACGCTGGCACGTGAAAACGATTTACCGATTCCTACAACACAGGATGAACTGCTTACAATGCTTGAAAAAGCAAAAGAGGGTCATATTGGTGCAGATGAAAACGGTTTTGTTTTTGCCGTAAACGGTACGCCTGCCACTACTGCTGTTTTTGCCATTGCAACCAAGATTCCGGATTTTTTCGGGCTTTCGGATGGTATCAAGTGGCTGGATGACTTAAAAAACGGGGAAGCTTCGTTCAGTGGCTCGCTGGAAACGTGTCTTGATCTGCCGCTGGAAATGATTGATAAGGGATACATGAACCCGCTGCCGTTTGCTGCGGTTTCCAACAGTGAGCCCATCCTTGAAAAAATGAGCAACCGAGAAATGCTGGTGGCGTTTGATAATGTTACGATGCTGGATAATATTCGCAAGAACAGCAGTGATGAATTTGATATGTTGCCGATGCTCAGCAGCGAGGACAATCCTGTATGGACGGTTTCTACGCCGACGGCATTTCTTGGTATTAACAAAGTGCTTACCGAAGATGGCAATGAAGCCCGGCTGGATGCCTGCCGGAAAATACTTGGTCTCCTGTCTACTCCCGAAGGTCAGGACGCCTTTATGATGGATAATGGAGCGGCCTATTCATATCTTGTGGATTATATTCCCGCCTCGGATAACGTTCCCGATGGAATAAAAGACTGTATTGAAAACGGTTATAACTACAATATCTCGATATCCAACGATTTTATGCGATACTTCGGTAATTGTTGCAATACCGTATTATGCGGACAGACGGATATTGCATCTGCCTTTGCTGAAATAGATGAATATATGCAAGAGGGCGGCACTCAAAATGCCAAACTGATTGGGACAATCAGCCATGATATGATCGTTGAAAACTACAATGTGCGTCTGGAAGAGACTGCCATTGGGAACCTGATCTCCGATGCAGTCCGAGAGATAACCGGTGCAGATATTGCCGTGGTAAACGGAGGCTCTATCAGAGGAAGTCTTTATGAAGGCGATATTTACAGCTACGATCTGGATTATGTCTGCCCGTATCAGAATCATATAATAGTGCTGGAAGTGAATGCGGATGTCATAAGGAGTATGCTTTCAAACGGCTTATCAGCCATGGTACGCGATGTCGAGATACCGGGAGGCAGATTCCTGAATGTTTCCGGGTTAAAATATACCTTTACCCCGCCCACCGGCGACTCCCCGGCACAGCTTGTTGATGTGACGCTCCCGGATGGTTCGCCGCTTGATGAAAATGCGGTATATACGATTGCCGTAACGGATTACATGGCAGGCAGCAGCGGATATTTCGACAATAACGGCGACGGCTTCACTATGCTGAATGTTTACAGCAGTGATTTCCCGAAAGCTGAAAATGTGGAGCTTGTCCGTGAAACGGAATATACTCTTCACAGTATACTGGAAGAATATATCATCAGTCATAACGATGAAGAAATAGCATCGCAGGTTGAAGGAAGGATCACATTGGTGAATGAAAATGAGTGAAAATCATAGCAAAAAGATTTCACACAGGCGGTTTTATGCCGTGCTGATTCTGGCAATCGTGCTGGTATGCCTGCTGGTAAACTGGCTGATCAATGCGGCGTCAGGGATCACGTCCGGTTTTACGAAAGATATGAATACCATGTATCTGCGGGAAATGACGAATTTAACGCAGGCGAACTTCAAATCGGGGCTTTCCATGAGGTACAGCGGATTAAAGGCCGTGGCAGAAAGTGTCAATGATGAGGATATGGAAAGCTTGGAAGCGATGGAAAGGTTCATAACCGATGCCGAGCAGAACAATGACTTTGAATTTATGGCGTTTATTGACGAGAACGGTTTCTATTACAGCAGCGACGGAAAGCGCCCCGCAGCCTCTAAGCTCAGTTTTCTGGCTGAATTGCTCAGTGGTGAGGATGAACTTATCTCTTATAATGAAACATTTTCGGATGATAATATGATCGTCCTCGGTACACAAATATCGCCGATACACTTTGATGGAGCGGATATCATTGCAATTATCGCAGGATTTACAGCGGACTCTATTGGACAACACCTGTTTCTGCGCAGTGCCGACGGACAGACCAATGCGAGTATCGTTACCGGAGACGGTAGCTTTATTGTTTATAATACCTTTTTCTCCGATCTTCCGCAAGGTAGTAATGTTATCTCCAAATTCAAAGAATACGCCGAATTTGATGAGGGCTTTTCTGTGGAACAGATGGAGGATGATTTTAAAAACCACAATGCCGGCATGGTGATATTCAAAGCTGTCGGTGTCCATATGTGTATGTATTATTCGCCTATAGAAGGCACGGATTGGTATATGCTCATGGAAGTGCCTTATGAGGTCGTTGACGAAATGACCGAGGATCTGAGCAGGCGTCTCAACAGGAATGCGATCACCATGATGGCGTCCGTGATGCTGATGATATTGATCATTTTTTTCATTTATTTCATGAATCTGAGAGCCCACTCAAAACAGCTGGAGGCTGCCCGTGAATCAGCTGAACAGGCACAGAAAGCCGCCGAACAGGCAAGTCTTGCCAAAAGCGAATTCTTAAGCCGCATGAGCCACGAAATACGAACGCCCATGAATGGTATTATCGGCATGACAGAAATCGCCCGCCAGAATACGGACAATCCCGGAAAGGTGGATGACTGTCTGAAAAAAGTATCGCTTTCATCAAAGCATCTGATGCTGCTTATCAATGATGTACTGGATATGTCAAAGATTGAAAGTGGAAAGATACAGCTCAAAAACGAGCTTTTCGACTTGCGTCTCTTTCTTGAGAATATTGAAAATATCTATAGCGTACAGGCAGAAGAAAAGGGAATTGACTTCCAAATTTCATTATTTGGCAGGATTGACGAATTTATCGGGGGCGATTCCCTGCGCCTTAATCAGATACTTACAAATCTTCTCTCAAATGCTTTTAAGTTCACTCCGAAAGGCGGCAGGATCGTTCTGGCCGTCAGTGAACTGAAGCATGAGGAAGATCGTATCTTGCTGCGGTTTTCGGTCAAAGATACAGGTATGGGCATAAAAGAGGAAAATCTTGAAAAGATATTTGAGGCATTTGAACAGGAAAATGCCGAAATCAGTCATAAATACGGTGGAACAGGTCTTGGACTGTCAATCGTCCGCAAATTTTCCGAGCTTATGGGCGGCAGTGTCACAGTACGCAGTGAATATGGCAAAGGCTCGGAATTTGAAGTCAGTCTGCCATTCACCGTAACCGAAAATTCTCACATGATAGAATGGAAAATGGACAGGTCCCCGGATAAAAGGACCGTCGAAAGAAAAACTTATGATTTCAAGGGAAGACATATTTTACTTGCTGAGGATAACGAGCTGAACCGTGAAATTGCTATAGAGCTGCTTGGAACAGTCACGGGTGCGATGATCGACGAAGCCGAGAACGGACAAAAAGCAGTTGAACTTTTTGCGGAAAGTAAATTGAACTACTACGACCTTATCCTTATGGATATTCAGATGCCGCAGATGGACGGCTTTGAAGCGACCAGAAGGATACGTGCAATGGAACGCCCTGATGCTGCGTCAGTACCTATCTTTGCAATGACTGCCAATGCATTTGCCGAGGATGAGGAAAAAAGCCGGCAGGCGGGCATGAATGCACATCTTTCCAAACCCCTTGAGATTTCCGCAGTACTTGCAGCGATGAATGAAATACTGAATCATGATTGAAACATTTGCGTCATGGAATGATTAGTATAAGCGTATGAATGGGGCTTTCCGAGAAAGCGGAAGGCCCTTTTTAATGGTGGAATATAAGGAATCTTATACTTATGATCCATGTAAAAATATAAAAAAGAAATCTTCACCGGACAAACTTGTCTACTCAGAAAATATATCATTTTCTCACTTTCTGTCGTGTTAAATACCAAAGATTAAACCTATGTTGTTAAGGAAAGGAGGAGCCGAGATTGGATCAGAAAAAAATAGGAAGTTTTTTGAAAGCGCTTCGAAAAGAAAAAGGGATTACGCAGGAGCAGTTTGCAGAAGAGCTAAATGTGTCCGGAAGGACAGTATCCCGCTGGGAGACCGGAAGCAATATGCCGGATATTAGTTTATTGGTAGATATTGCGGAGTTTTTTGATGTAAGTATTCCAGAGATCATAAACGGAGAAAGGAAAAGTGAGAGTATGGAAAAAGAAGTAAAAGAAGTCGCAGAGGTATTATCGGATTATGCGGAAAAAGAGAAAGCAAGGTTATTAAAAAGAGTAAGGATCATAAGTATTGTTGGCCTTATTTCATTGATTGCAGGTTTGATTATGGGATCGGCTGTTCCGAATTCTATAATACCGATCTATGCGTTTGTGAACGGATTGTGTTTTGGAATTTCAATCGGTGCCTTGCTTGTTATGGTTTTATATACAACAGGGATTCTTGCAAAAATCAGAGAAAAATTTTCAAAGCAAATGAAGATCATAGCGATTGTAAGCTCTGTGATCGTGGCACTTGCGTTAATTGCGGTATGGTTGTTGAACGTATAGATATGTAAGAGGAATTATAAGAGCCGATGATTTGTGTGCTTTCAAAAAGTCATCGGCTCTGCTTTTCAAACGTCTGGCTTTTAACGGGCGTCTGTAATGCTATCGTATCATAAATTCTTGTAAAATAAGCGTTATGCTAATATCTATATAGTTTATAAAAGAAAGGATACGAGTTATGTTCTGGAAACAGATCGATCTACAGTTAAAAAAGGTTACACATTATCTTCTTAACGATTTTATTCTTATGTTAAGGAGATTTTTTATGTTGAGCGAAAAAAACAAGTAACGGGATTATATTTATCATCTGTATTGGAAAATTTGTCTTTGACAGGTGCTTGGGTGGCGTTTTGTTTTCCGGCTGGTAGCAGGTGGGCAGTGTTGTCTTGTGGTTACAGGAAAGATTTAGATGGCTTTGCGGGAACGAACACCATGAATGCTCCGGTTTCTTGACAAAAAGGTCGTTTGTATGCTATGCTTCTTGTAGTTAGATAAAACTAACTTAAAAAGGGGCTTAATTGGGAGTATGACAGATCATGAAGTGATTGTTTAGGAGGAATAAGAATGAAAAGGATAACAGTAAAGATTGATGGAATGATGTGCGGTATGTGTGAAAGTCATATCAATGACACGATTCGCAGGGAATTTCCGGTTAAAAAGGTTACCTCCTCCCATAGAAAAGGGGAAACGGTCATTTTAACAAAGGAGGATATTCGTGAGGAACAGCTCCGTGCCGCCATTGATAAAACAGGCTATCAGGTACTGGCTGTGAGCAAAGAAGACTATGAGAAAAAGGGATTGTTCCGGTAATGCATGCTTTTGTGTTACATTTATATTTTCTTTGCATAAGTCATTTTATCAAGTTATAATAAGATTACAACAAATAAAATCATACGGGAGGGGACATAGTATGTTATGTCATATGGATATTGATTTAAGCGGCAAGCTCTGTACAAGGTCTGTTTGTAGGGCAATACTTGTACAGAGGTATCATGGCATGATAGGATTTTCTGCATAAGGTCTTAGGACTGAGAATCCACCCTGCGATTGCCCGCATCGGATTTTGTACTTATAGCAATAGAATAAAATACTATAAGGAGATAATTCGATGAATAAAAATTTTAAAACTTATATTTTGTTTTGGTTAAGTCAGGCAGTATCCCAGATGGGAAGCCAGATGACAAGCTTCGCTCTTATATTATGGGCATATGAGCAGAGCAATTCTGCGATGACAGTTTCACTGATGTCTTTTTTTAACTATATACCGTATATTCTGGTGAGTATTGTAGCCGGAGCATTTGTAGACAGTCATAAAAAGAAAAATGTGATGCTGGCAGCCGATTTGTTTGCTGCGGTATGTTCTGTAGCGGTGCTTCTGCTAAGCACCTTTCACTTCCTGCAAATGTATCACATCTATATCGTTAATTTTGTGATTGGACTGATGAATGCATTTCAAAACCCGGCTTCAGCGGTAGCAGTCGGGAAAATGGTGCCAAAAGAGAAGCTAGCGCAAGCAAGTGGTATGAACGCATTTTCAAGTAACCTGGTCTTAGTGCTTGCGCCGGTATGTGCGGCCGCTCTGTATGCAGTGGGAGGCTTGCCGGTGATATTGTGCATCGATCTTTATAGCTTTGCTATAGCCTTTGTCGTTCTGGTATGCATACGGATTCCAGAGGATGAGCCGGTAAAGGCTGATAATAAGGCGATTTTTGCAGGCTGTGCAGAGGGCTTTGATTACCTGAAGCATAACAAAGCGATTTTTATTATAATCATTACGATGGCGCTTTTGAACTTCTTTTCCCGGCTGACCTATGAAAACATCTTGAATCCTATGCTCCTGGCAAGAAGCGGCAATGATTCCTTTGTGCTTGGGTTCGTGAATGCGGTCATGGGAATCGGTGGGATTATCGGCGGACTTTTCGTTGCCACCGGTAAATTTGGAAAAAACAGTGTGGGAATGATTTATTTTTCTGCCATGCTTTCTTTTCTGCTGGGTGATTTGATGATGGGGCTTGGGCAAAATGTAATTATCTGGTCCTTTGCAGGGCTTATGGCGAGCCTGCCCATTCCGTTTATCAATGCGGGGCAGAACCTGATCTTTTATGATACGGTTCCGCCAGAAATGCAGGGACGTATTTTTTCCGCCAGAAATGCCATTCAGTTTTGTACGATCCCGATCGGGATCCTGCTGGGCGGGGCATTGGCAGACTATGTATTGGAACCGTTTATGTTGACGGATAACCCTGTGACCCAAGTCCTCCATGCATTGGTTGGAGAAGGAGCCGGAGCCGGTATGGGAGTTATGTTCTTATGTACCGGTATTTTGGGTAGTCTTTTCAGCTTTCTTTTTTATCGCAAAGTAAAAAGGATACTAAAATCGGGAAAAAATCAGGCGTAAACGAAAAAGGACAACATATATGAATCCGGAAAGGGAATGCTTAGTGCTTCGGCATGAGCATTCCCTTTTATACGTTTATGCTTTTTGTCTTTTTGCCCAACAGCTGACAGTAAACGGAAGGCAGGTGAGTCCGATTAAAACCGGAACAGTGATCAGTAAATACGGCGACCAGATATACGCTCCGAAGATATGAAAAGTATTCGTCCGAAAAATATCGGCGCTGTTTCCAACTAATGGAATCAAATCCAGCATCTTCTGTATTTCATATGGAAGATACTTGGTAATGATCAAGGGAGTATATATCACCGCAAGACTAAGTAATAAAGCTGATACATTATTTTTTACAGCAGAAGATATAAGCATAACGATCCCTGTAAACCCGATGATGCCCAGCAGTAAAAACACATATTCGTATATTTCTGCCTGTAACATATTCATGGGTGCAATGGCAGTCAGCTTAACTATTTGTATTGGCATATTCCACCCCGTAACTCCGAGGAAAAGAAGCTGGGATACGATATTGCCAGCGGATAACAGGAGATATAGTTCCAATGCGAACGCAAATCCGGTGAGGATTTTTGCACAGGCAACCGTTTTCCAGCCATGCCTTGTTGTTAATACCAATGCACTGGTATTGTTACGCCATTCTCCTGCAAACAGCGAGGATAATACGATGGAAAGAAACAATGCCAATACGGAACCCAAGTCTGGAATTACGTCGCCAAGAAGGGTAGCCCATCCTTGACTCCATTCATAATGAAAGGGTGTTTTAACGGATTCGTTTATTCGTAGCAGATAGTCTTTTTCTTGTCCTGTCTGACCGTTATTTTCTAAAAAGCTTTCAATCGCCTGCTGCCTTCTCTCATAAAGACCGGTTACTTTTTCTGAATCAACATAACTTATTATAATTTTATAGATGTCTGTATCCTTAAGCTCAGGCCACAATAACGATAAGTAGTTATCAATCGTCTGCCAATCCGTTATATCAGATGCCTGTTCTATGTCGGCAGCTTCTATTTTCTGATAATCGTTGATTATTTCCTGCAATGTTTCATCGGTCAGCTCGCCCCCAAATGAGCGGGAATACGCCTGCCTGTTCCGTATCATGGAATATCCGTCAAAATGATTTCCAAACGCACTTGTATGGTTATCAGAGCTTCCAAAGGTAAACCATTGGTAAGAAAGTATGCTTCCAAATACTACTATGTAAATAAAACATAACATCACGCTGATTTTCGTGCTTCGTTTCCGCCATAGTTTTTTATGCTCCAGTAAAAACAGCTCCATTTTACATCACTCCTTCCTTTGTAGGGAAATAATACAGATATAAGTCTTCCAATGTAGGCTCACAGAGGACCGCACCCTCGTCAGGTTTTGTATCGGAAAGGATACGCAGTATGATTTGGCTTCCTTCATGTCTTAGGTTCGTGATCGTAGCTTTTGCCTGCCATATTTTGGTATCTTCCGGCTGTATCATAAGTTCCCATACCTTTCCTTCCATCTGTCTTGTCAGATCCGGCACCGTCCCTTGCAGCAGGATTTTTCCGCTTTTCATAAGAAGGACGTCATCTGCGATCATTTCAATATCAGAAACGATATGAGTGGATAAGATCACGATCTTGTCTCCGGCGTAATCCGCAAGAAGATTTCGAAAACGAACTCGTTCCTTCGGGTCCAAACCGGCGGTAGGTTCGTCTAAGATCAAGATTTCCGGGGAATTAAGCAAGGCTTGTGCAATTCCGATCCTTTGTTTCATACCGCCGGAATAGGTTTTGATTTTTTTATCAGTAACCTCCGTTAATCCGACCAGCTCTAGTAATTCAACCGCCCGTTTTTTGGCGATTTTTTTAGGTATTCCTTTAAGTGCGGCAATATATAATAAGAATTCCATTGCCGTATAGTTCGGATAATATCCGAAATCCTGTGGCAGATAGCCTAATAGATTTCTGTATGCTGCCCCCATGCCGGTGATTTCTTTTCCGTTTAAAAATACCTCGCCGGAGGTCGGTTCTAAGATGGCACAAAGCATACGCATGAGAGAAGTTTTTCCGGCACCGTTTGCACCCAGCAGTCCATGCACACCCGTTCCCAATTCTGCGCTTACACGGTCCACTGCTGCTTTCCTTCCATATTGCTTGGTTAAGCGGTCAAGCGATAGTTCCATATATGTCTCCTTCCTTTCCTTTCTTGATAATAAAAAGAAACTCTCTGATATAAAAAACAATAAAGATCAAAAAGGCTGCAACCCAGATGCCGAATGCGGATAGTTCGTATAACCAAGGCAGAACCTTTGCTAAGATCCCCCAGCCGATACAGAAAGCAAACGAAACCGACGTACAGGTAACAATACGTTTCTTACTGCATACACGAAACGAATGCAGCAGGACAGTCATGCAGATCAGATAGGGAACCAGACAATATAAAACCAGTTCCTTAAGTTCCCTGCCGGAGTGCTGAAAGAAGTATAAAAAGTATAACAGGACTGCCATGCAGGTCAGATTAGCCAGACTGATCAAAATAAACTTGGCAAGTATGAGCTGCGTGGCAGACGACCTTGTTGCGGCTTCCAGCTCGTTCATTTTGTAATACTGGCTTTTCAATAGAACGGGGAGGGCGGCCAGTACAAAGAGGGAGATAAAAACCGGCAGGAATTGTAGGGGGTCTGTTAAACCGGAAGTTATCAGGCAAACCAGAAACAGGGTAAGAACCTGCAAGGAAACGATCGTACTCCCTTCGAATCGAAGAACGTCAAATAGTAACCGGAGAAAACCGGTTCTTGGTTCGTTTGTGGTTTCCGAATATCCTTGTACCAAATCGGTACAAAGTGCAATGGTTTTTTCCTTCTGTAAAGCGGGGAATTCTGTTTGCAGGGAATCCTGTAAAAACATCTTAAGCGCTTTCATGTTCATTGCGTATCTCCTTTCTCATAATTTTTAATGCGTTCCGAACCCGGCTTTGGGCTGTCCGAATCTTACAGTTCATGACCTTGGCGATCTCATAAAAGGTAAGCTGTTCGCCAAACCGCAAAAGAACCGCTTCCCGTTGCGTAGGGGATAAAAGATTTAAGAGATAGGATACTTCCAATCGGTTTTCTGCCTGTTGGAGTTCGTCGGTACAGGACTTTACTGTTTCAATAGTCTCTATGGGACTGCATACATTTTTTCTGCCTGCATCTATGCATATATGATTTGCGATCGTATACAGATAGGCCTTAAATTTTCGTTTCCCCTTATAAGTCAGCAGATTCTGGAACAGCTTATAAAAGGTCTCCTGTGTCAGATCCTCTGCTGTTTCCATGTCAGGACAATGCCATCTGCAATAGCGTAAAACAGAAGCATAGTAACGATTGATCAATTCCTCTGCGCAGGCTTTGTCTCCAAGCAGGATCTGCCGGACTAATTCGTCATCGTTCAAGTGGTTTGGCTCCTTTCCATTTGATCAGCTCCTATATATAATAACGATTTTTCACCTGAAAATGATCAAAAAAGTTTTATGGAATATGTAACCGCCCTGCAAAATGAACGGTGACTGGAATATTATTACAATTCTGTCACAGTCTTTCCGGGTATACGGTTTTTTGCTATAATAAAATAATAAGGGTTTTGTAGCTGCTATGACATGGAAGAGAGGAAGCAAGTGACACGGATATTATTAGTAGAAGATGATAAAAGCATTGTCGCAAATTTAACGGAATTTCTGACCTCTGAGGGCTACCGGGTAAAAAGTACCTCCGGACAATCTGAAACGCTGACGCTTTTGGAGGAGGAAAGATTTGATCTTGTGCTGCTTGACATTTCCCTATCGGACGGAAACGGATTTTCGGTCTGTTCGGCAGTCAAATCTACCTATGGCATTCCGGTTATTTTCCTTACTGCGTCCGGTGATGAATATAGTACGGTCACAGGATTTGAATTGGGGGCGGATGATTATATTGCCAAACCGTTCCGGCCACGGGAGCTGGTGACGAGGATTAAAAATATCCTAAGACTGACCAAGGGAACAGGCTCGGTTATGAC
The DNA here is from genome assembly GCA_947589055.1 of uncultured Lachnospiraceae bacterium. Taxonomy (GTDB): domain Bacteria; phylum Bacillota; class Clostridia; order Lachnospirales; family Lachnospiraceae; genus CAG-632. The sequence continues at coordinate 13,988 of CANPZL010000009.1, forward strand.
GCTTGGAGATGTGACCGTAGATACGGTAAAAGGAACGGTCAGCAAAAACGGAAAGGATTTATATTTATCCGCATTGGAATATCGTTTATTTTTGGTGTTCCTGAATAATCGTGGTGCCATTCTTTCAAGGTCTCAGCTTCTGGAGGCAATATGGGATATTGCAGGCGAATTTGTAAATGATAACACCCTGACGGTGTATATTAAGCGGCTGCGGGAAAAGATCGAGGACGATCCGCAGAATCCCGCCATGATAAAAACCGTTCGTGGACTTGGGTATAAGGTTGATATAGAATGAAATTATTAAGAAATTCCGAGGTAAGAAAAACACTGTTGGTATATAGCGTCGTTTCAATTTCCGTGACAGGCATTGCATGGATATGGGATAGCCGGTTTGGGCTTCTTATGCTTGGCGTGTGCCTGATATTTTTGCTGCTATATCAGTTTGTCACATACAGGAGATATAGACGCATTTCGGAGCTGGCGTTAGAAATTGACAAAATCCTGCACGGAGAAGGACGACTTCTCATGGAAGGATATGCGGAAGGGGAACTGGCGATCCTGCAAAGTGAGATCTATAAGATGACGGTACGCCTGCGGGAACAGCAGCAGCTCCTAAAAAAAGATAAGCTCTATCTTGCGGATTCCCTCGCTGATATTTCACATCAGATTCGGACGCCGCTTACTTCTATCAATTTACTGGTATCCTTTCTTTCCGAACCGGATCTTTCAGATGAGCGAAGGAAAAAATACGCCTGCGAGCTTTATGAGCTTCTGGCACGAATCGACTGGTTGATTACCGCTTTATTGAAAATATCCCGCTTGGATGCAGGAACCGTCAGGATGAAAACCGAGACCATATCCCTTGATAAACTGCTTCGGACCGCCATAGCGCCCCTATTGGTTCCGATGGATTTACGAAACCAGACGTTAGAGGTGTCTGCCACGGGAGAATTTACCGGTGATGTCGCTTGGACGTGCGAGGCGGTTGCAAATATTGTTAAAAACTGCATGGAGCATACGCCGGATGGCGGAAGGATCAAATTATATGCATCGGACAATCCATTGTATACGGAAATCGTCATAGCGGACAATGGAAGCGGTATTGCAAAAGAGGATTTGCCTCATATCTTTGAACGCTTTTATAAGGGGAAGGACTCCGATGAGAAAAGCTTTGGCATCGGACTTGCTTTGGCACGTATGATCATTTCTACACAAAACGGTACGATAAAAGCGGAAAATGAAAGCCCGGTGGGAGCAAAATTTACGCTTCGTTTTTATAAGGGAATCGTGTAAGGAACGATTCCTTTTGGTGACAGTTTTGTTATGCGCCAGTCACCGTCCAGTCACCTGACTGTCTTATGATTCTGTTATCAAGCATAAAAGGAGATGTGGATTATGGAGATATTAAAGGTCGAGCATCTTTGTAAGACATACGGAAAAGGTGAAAATCAGGTAAAGGCGCTGAATGATGTTTCCTTTTCGGTGGATAAGGGGGAATTCGTTGCCATTATCGGTCCCTCTGGCTCTGGAAAGTCTACCTTGCTGCATATCTTAGGAGGCGTGGATAAGCCCACAAGCGGAACCGTCTATATGGACGGAAGTGATGTGTATGCTCAAAATGACGAGCAGCTTGCTATTTTCCGCCGCCGTCAGGTAGGGCTGATCTATCAGTTTTATAATCTGATTCCGGTGTTGAATGTGATCGAGAATATAACCCTTCCCGTACTGATGGACGGCCAGAAGGTCAATGCGGAACGCCTGCATGAGCTGATAACGACCTTGAATCTGACAGGACGTGAGAATCATTTGCCGAACCAGCTTTCCGGCGGTCAGCAGCAAAGGGTATCCATTGGAAGAGCGTTGATGAATGCGCCTGCGGTGGTGCTTGCCGACGAGCCGACCGGTAATTTGGATTCCAAGAACAGTCAGGAGATCGTGGAGCTGTTAAAGGTATCCAACCAGAAATATAATCAAACTCTGATTATCATCACCCATGACGAAAATATCGCCTTACAGGCAGATCGGATATTAGCCATTGAAGATGGCAGGATCCTTCGAGATGAGGTGATTCGCAGATGAATGTGTTTCATAAAGTCACCCTTCAATCCCTAAAGCAAAACAAAACCCGGACAATCGTTACGATTATTGGTATTCTTTTGTCTGTGTCCATGATTTGTGCAGTCACGACGCTTACGGCAAGCACACAGGACTATGCCCTCCGCTCTGCTATTTACACATACGGTGATTGGCATGGCAGCGAGACGGATACGGATTATGCCGCATATGAAGAAATCGCTGCTTCCGGACTGATAGAACAGGCCATTTATCTCCAGCAGATCGGTCATGCCCGCTTGCAGGGAATTACCAATGAATATAAGCCTTATCTTTATGTGGTTGGGGCTTCTGAAGGTGCAGAAAAAATACTGCCTGTCCATATCACCTCCGGCAGCTATCCGGCGTCTTCTAATGAGCTTCTTCTGCCGGAGAATCTTGCTTCCAACGGTGGGGTGTATTATGCCATTGGTGACACTATTACGCTTAGGCTTGGCACTCGTACATTTGATGGCAAGGAAGTAAAACCGCAGGCCCCGATTTATGTTTATAATGAAGCGGGAGAAGAACAGGTGCTTGCGGAAACCCTGGAATCGCAGGAAACAAGAACCTATAAGGTAGTCGGTTTCTATGACCGGTTTCCGGGACTGATAGATGATTTTTCTTCCGCCGGCTATATGGCTGTTACGATTGCTGATGCGGTTTTGCCGGCGCATGCCTCCTATGACGTCTATTATAAAATGAAGAATGCGAAAGATATTTATGAATTCATGGAAAGCAACAACGATTCCGGACGTCTAAATACCGAGGTTTTACGCTGTTTAGGATTGTCCCGTTATGATAATTTTTCTTCCATGCTGCTTGCACTTGCCGGAATTGTGATTGCCTTGATTATGTTCGGTTCGGTTTCCTTAATCTACAATGCATTTTCCATTTCTGTATCCGAGCGGACCAGACAATTCGGACTTCTTTCCTCTGTTGGCGCCACCAAACGTCAGATTCGTAAAATGGTGCTTTTTGAAGCGGTTTCCGTTGCATTGGTCGGGATTCCGCTTGGCATCTTGGCAGGAATCGCCGGTATTGGGATTACATTGAAGCTGCTTAGCAGCAGGTTTCTTTCCGTATTCGGAAGTGACAGTCATGTTACGATGGATCTATGTATTTCATGGAAGGCCATCTTAATCGCTGTTGCAGTGGCAGGGATTACAGTGTTGATTTCCGCATGGATTCCCTCCAAACGGGCAACAAAGGTATCCGCAGTGGAAGCCATCCGTCAGAATCCGGACATTAAAAACGGAAAACCAATTAAGACGTCAAAGCTCTCATATAAGATCTTCGGTCTGGCTGGTATGCTGGCCGGAAGACATTATAAACGAAGCAGAAAAAAATACCGGGCAACAATCTTAAGCCTTTTTATGAGTATTGTTTTGTTTGTTTCGGCGTCGGCATTTACGGAGTATCTTCAGGAATCGGTAGGCGGAGGGCTGGGGTCTGATACGTATGATCTGATCTATAGGGAATATATAGGCGGATCAAACGCTTTGGAAAATGTATCTCCTGATGATGTGCTCGCTTTGCTGCATTCCGATCAGTATGTCACACAGGCGACGTATGTGCTTGATACGATGGTAAATTGCATGATCTCAGATCAATATCTTACGGATACGGGAGAGGAAACGGATGACGGATACGGGGAAATCTATGTATGTCTGTTTTTTATCTCAGATAATGAATTTAAGAATCTTCTGCACCAATACGATTTGAATGAAGCAACATTTATGAATCCGGAGCATCCCCTTGCCATATCCCGTGAATCCGGAGCCCACTTTGATTCGATAAAAGGAAAATTCGTTACTACAAAGCTGTTAGATACCGAAACCTTTTTTGTTACCTGTAAGATACCGGCAAAGCCGGGTGGAGAAAGTGTTTTAACGGACCGATATACGGACAAAGCCGGTAATTTGTTTTATACCTATCCTTTATATTCCGGAAAGATGATCGAGGACTGTCCGTATTTCATACAACGGAGTACAGCGTATCTGCAGATGATCTATCCGATCAGTGTCTATGAGACCGTTGTGCCGGAATCCCTGCGGAGCGAATCTACCCATTACAATTATTATATGACCTCGGAAAATCATACGGAAAGCTATGAGTATTTGTTGCAGGCACTAAAGGATAACGATTGGCCGATTGCCGGTCTTTTTGACTATGCTGCAGTGGTGGAACAAGATCGGAATCTGATACGGATCATTCAGGTATTTTCCTATGGCTTTATCGTGTTGATTTCCCTGATCGCCGCAGCCAATGTGTTTAATACGATCTCTACGAATATCAGCCTGCGGCGCAGAGAGTTTGCTATGTTAAGATCAGTAGGTATGACGGAAAAAGAATTCCATAAAATGATGAATTATGAATGTGTATTATATGGACAGAAAGCGTTACTTTTTGGATTGCCGGTTTCCTGTGGCATTACATACCTGATCTATCTTGCAATCATGGAAGGCTATGAAACTACCTTTCATCTGCCGTGGGCGGCTATCGGTATCGCTGTTTTCAGTGTTTTTCTGGTGGTGTTTGTAACGATGGTATATTCAATGCGTAAGATTCGGAAGGACAATCCCATCGACGCCTTGAAAAACGAAAACCTGTAAGAAAACGTCTGTATCTTTGACATCGTTTCGTACCTAGTTTGCAGGAATTAAAAAACAGGGGCTGTTTTTTACAGCCCCTGTTGTCATATCCATGGTTTCTATCGGAAGATTAGCTGTTCATGCTATTCATGACCATAGCAACACCTAAAACGGAATTGATGATCGTTACAACCAGACATAGAGCGGATAAAATGATACCAATGATCGCAAATACCTTTCCGCCTTTTTTGATTCCAATACAACCAAGAATGATTCCGACAATGCTGACCGGATACCCGAACAGCGGAAGACACCATGCAATAAGACCGCAAAGTCCCAAAACAAAGGAAGCGATGGACATACCCTTCTTTTCTTCCGGCACGCTTACTTCATTTGAGGTATCCGTGGTGTAATCATTATTAAACTCATCACTCATTACTTCTACTCCTCCATCGTTAATATAAATATAACTTAATATTATCGTAGAGTCTGCATATTGTCAAATAATATTTTGTTTTTCATTGCGCAAAGATGAGCTTGGCTGTCGGCACGGGATTCCTGCACATGAGAATGAAACCTTCAGGCTCCCTGTAACATTGCCAACAGTTCATCATAATTCTTTTCCGTAGTGATGGGCATATATTCGCCGGCACTGTAAGATGCCGCTTCTTCCTCCGATATTATTTCATCATCAAGGTAGGTGACAGTACCGATATTCTCCGTAGTTGGATTACCGAGAGAATCCGTTTCATCTTCGTCAACGACACCGTTTCCATTCCGGTCGTCATACATATAAGTCGTCAGCATCGTAGATGACTCCAGTTCATACTGTTCATTGACGGTCATATATATGGTATGGCACACGCATCCTGCAAAATCGTTATCACAGCACATCAAACTGTTGCTTTTCGGGCAGTATTGATAACCGGTGTTCCCAAAGGCGCCATAAGCGACATTATCCATTATATAGTACAATGCTCCGTCATGAAAAGTAAACAGGGTCACGTAATATCCCGGAACCCCCACCGCCAGCTCCGGTATATCGTCTTCGTCAATATAAATCAGGTCAAAGCCTATCGTTTCAAATTTCTTTCCATAATCATCAGCTTCCCCCGACCAGTGATTGACATAACTTATCTGATACAGCCTGCACATATGAAGATATGCTTCTTTGTAATCGGAAAATTCTCCGTTTTTTATACCCTTCGTCAGATAATCAGCTATCGCTTCCGCTGACATGAGCTCCGGCTTAGAGGGGAGTAACGATGTTATGTTTTCAGACAAAAAAGGATTGGAAGAAAAATATCGATGCAGATCGTCCGCATCGGATTTAAAACCATAAAATACGGCCGCCTCGGCCTTTCCGTTGCAGGTGGCTATAACGATGATGTCGGTGCATCCGTCATAATTTACATCTGTGAATGCAACATCCTCCAGACGCTCGAAGCTTTTATCCTCCGAATCATTCCAATCATGCTTGGCTATCTTATGATCGAGGATTTTCCCGTCCTGAAGGATATACATGGCAAAATTCGGCTCTTCATCCGTATACAGCATGGGAACAAATAGCACGGTTCCTTCGTATTGGCTAAGTTCTGCTTCACAGACCCATTCATAAATACACGCACTGTTTTTGCCAAAGATGTTCCGGATCTCTGCATCGGTAATCCATTCGGACCCTGCTTCCGATCCCCCGTATCCGGAAGCCTCCGTCAAAGCAGAATCATGACTGGGATTCTTCTCCTTGAGAGCTTTACTGTCTGGATTTTCTTCGCCGGCTTCATGAATCGGCTCCGCCCTCTGTCCGCAGGCGGCAAGCATACCAAAAGAGAAAAGCAGCAGCATAATGAAACAAACCGATTTTTTTAAATCCGTATGACGCATAAAAAGCCCTCCTTTTTTACTATGACAATATCATAGCATATGAAGATAAGGGCCGCAATCGCAGACGGATTTTTTTGAATTTTATTTCTCTTTTCTTCTTATTGCGTTTGTCGCAGTCTCCAATAACAGGAAAATTTGAATAGAGTTTGAAATCCTCACACATACTAAGGGAAACGTACAGACGGTTGATAACGATCCGGCAGAAAATATCCGTATGGAAGATGTGAGGAAACGAAATGAAAGAAATCTACAATGATAAAAATGAAATTACGATTCCGTTTCATAAAAGCCTGAAAGAGAATATCCGGTCAATAGAAACCATATTTCAGGACTGTGATGATGTCGTTAAAAAAGAATTCCAATTAAATCGGGCAGAACAGACGATTCCGGCCTATATGGTCTATCTGGACGGTCTGACTAATAATGACATGTTGCAGGATAACGTCATAACGCCATTGCAGCGCTACCGGTTTACGGAAAAAGAAGATGTGTTTCAGGCGTTTTTCCACAGTGAGATCGATATGGTGGATTTAAAGGAGGAAACTTCCTTCAGCAATGCGGTGAACAGCGTCATGAAAGGGGATACGATCCTTCTGATCGACGGTTATGATAAGGCAATCGTTATAGCCTCAAAGAAGCTGCCGGTAAGAAGCATACAGGAATCCGAGACAGAGGCGGTTATGCGGGGGCCGAGGGACAGCTTTAACGAAAGCCTGCGGGTATGTACCGCTTTGATTCGCAGGAGGATCAAGGATCCTAAGTGTAAGATTGTACAGGATACTTTCGGGGAACGTTCCAAAACGGATTATGCACTGGTTTATATGGAGGATCTGGTGCCGGAAGGACTGGTAGACCGGGTAAAGGATCAGCTTGCCGCATATGAAACGGACGCCATTTATGACAGCGGTATGTTGGAGCATTTTATGAATAAAAAATGGTATTCGCCTTTTCCGATCATACAAAGTACGGAACGTCCGGATAAGGCGGCTTCTTCAGTATTAGAGGGCAGAGTAGCGATCATCGTAGATAATTCACCGGAGGTTCTGCTGCTTCCGGCTACCTTTAACACGTTTTTTCAGGCTTCCGATGATTACTATACCCAGTGGTCGGTGGCGACGTTTGCACGGATACTGCGGTATATCGCTTCCATACTGGCAATCGGTCTGCCCGGCTTCTATATTGCGATTACCAGTTTTCATCTGGAAATGCTCCCTACGGAAATGCTTCTGGCGATTGCCGAGGCTCGGAGTAATATAACCTTTCCCGTTGTGCTGGAGGTCCTGCTGATGGAACTGGAATTTGAACTATTGCGGGAAGCAGGGATCCGCCTTCCCGGCCCTATGGGTAATACCATTGGTATCGTCGGCGGTCTGATCGTAGGACAGGCGGCGGTAGAGGCAGGACTGGTCAGTACCATTGTGGTGATTATCGTAGCGTTAGCGGCATTGGCATCGTTTACCATACCCAACGAAAGCTTTGCTTCCGCATATCGCCTGCTGAAATTTTTCCTGATCGCAGTCAGTGCCATTTGGGGGTTATATGGCTTTGTTTTAGGAATGCTGGTTCTTGCAATTCATTTATCCGGACTTACCAGCTATGGCGTACCGTATATGGTTCCTGCGGTTTCGACTGCAGAGGGACGTTATGAAAGCAAAAAAGACTTTATTATGCGGCTGCCTATTTATTTGATGAAAAAAAGGCCGGTCTTTACCAAAGCCGGACAGCGAACCCGTATGCGGCGGCAGTAAACGGGAATCCATCCGTCAGAAAAGAACGAAAACATGGAGGGCAGGAAAATGGAAGAAACACAATATCGTATATCGCCTCGTCAGCTTCAACGTATGATAATCTTAGAGACAGGCACCATCGGTTGTCTGATGGCGGCGGCATGGTCCGGTGTGCAGAACGGGATTCTGGTTGTGATGCTGAGTATAATCGGAAGTCTGTTTTATGGAGGTTTGCTCATGGCGATCGGAAGGGCGGGCGGCGGTTTTTTTGCAATTACGGAACGTTCGCTGCCCGGTCTGCTCTGGCGGCTGGTCTGGCTGATCTATGTCGTTCGGTTTGCAATCCGGGGCGCATGGATCCTCTCTTATCTGGAATTGTTGATTCAGGAAACATTATTGGAAGGCTCCCGTTGGATGATCATACTTCCGCTTTTGATCGTATGTGGATATGCGTCGTTACGGAGATTAGAAGGCAGGGCAAGATTTGTGGAACTGCTATTCTGGTGGGTAGTGATCCCGTTGGTAGTGTTGTTCCTGATCGGGCTTTGGAAAGCGGATCTAAAGAGTTTGATGCCGGAACCTCAGGTCAGTCTCAGCGAGCTTCTTGTGGGCGAGTACCGCTTAATGGCATTGTTTCTCCCATTGGAATTTTTGTTATTCCGTATGTCCGCATTGGAGGGAAGAGGACTTAAGATCTGGTACAGCGGTATGAAAGGGATTCTTCTTTCCGGCTTGTGGCTGCTGCTGGTTTATGTAGTGACAGTAGGGATCATCGGTATCAACTGGAGCCGTGAAACTCTGTTGGGCGTTACAGATGCGATGGAGCTGATTTCCATAAAAGGCGGCGGTCTGGAGCGGCTGGACATTCTGATGATATTATTCTGGCTGATTGGAGGGGTTATCACATTAAGCGCATATCTGTTTCAGGGGCAGCAGCTTTTGCGCAGAACCTGCTCTGTATTCGGTTCCGGTGTAGCGGCAGGCTGTATGCTCTTACTGGTTCTTATAATCTATCTTTGTATTGCAGATTCCGAGGCGTGGTCGGACTGGTATCTTGAATATGCCTGCCGGATTGATCTGCCGGTGTCGGTTGGACTTCCGGTCCTGCTCTGGTGCCTGTATCGGTTACGGAAGCCTCGTCCAAAACAACATGCAGCAGAAGCAGGATCAGAATAATGGAAAGGAGAAACGATAGAAAATGAACGGGAAAAAAAGAGTGAAAGATTGGATTGCCAAAGGTCTGCTTTCCGTATTGTTAGTGGGAACGGTATCCGGCTGTACTTCTCAGGCGGCACTGGAGGATAGAACTTATGTGGAAAGCCTGCATATCACGCCGGAGGGAGAAGCCTATCGGTTTCAATGTATCTTGGCTTATATGGATTCCCAGTCTTTGGAACAATTAAAAGCCGGATTGGATGGTGCGGTAACAAGTGAGGAAACGAAGGAAGGGCAAGACAGTGGAAAAAAGGATTCCATGACAGGCAATGCTGCGCCCGCTGAAAACAGTCCGTCGGAAGAGATCAACGAATATACAGCAGTAGCAAACGATATAGAGGATTTTAATGAAGAATATTACCGGATAACAGGAAGCAACTTCGACTATTCCCATTTGCAGGGGATTTATCTGGATTCCCGGCTGTACCGCCCGGAGCTGGCAGAGGATATATTGGAAGAGATACGGGAAGAGACCCAGGTGGTTTTATCCACTCCGATCTATGAAGAAGGCGTAGACATCGGGGATCAGAGGGAGGAAACCATAGGGGACTGGTTAAAGGAAACCAGAGGATAAACCATTGACGGCGGAATAGCTTTCCTGAAAATGGAAATAATCTCCATAAGAAATGGAGGTTAGAGTAATGAATATTTATAAAACGGCAATTTCTGCACTGGTTCTGGCACCGATCATCGGCGGTATCAGTGTAGGTATGCTAAAACAGTATAACAGCATGAAAGAAAAGGCGGAAGGACTGGCAGCCTATTCCCAGGAAAGTATGGCGGAATTAGAAGCTATGATGAACGGTGAAGAATGGCAGGAATCGGATATAGATTGGCTTTCTGATACAACAGTAGCCAAAGAGGTGATCCGGTTTCATGTAAGAGCCAATTCGGATTCGGAGGAGGATCAAGCATTAAAGCTTCTGGTACGAGATGCGATTCTGGAAGAAATGTCACAAAAATTAAACGGTGCAGATTCCAGAGAAGAAGCAAGATCGATTCTGGAATCCAGTTTATCAGACATAGAAAAAATAGGAAAACAGGTTATACGGGAAGCCGGTTATGACTATGAGATTCATGCGTATTTGACAAAGGAGGAATTCCCTATAAAGGAATATGGTGATCTGCGGTTTCCGGCAGGGGAATACGAGGCGCTTCGGGTTGACATTGGCAAAAAGGACGGAGCAAACTGGTGGTGTGTGATGTATCCCGGACTTTGCTTTATCGATGCAGCCGGCGGGGTCGTAGCGGAAGACGGTAAGGAAGAACTGCGGCGGCTGTTGACGGAAGAGGAATACGAAGAACTGTTGATACATCCGGAAGAAGATACGCAGATACAGTATCGCAGTCTGCTTTGGGACTGGTTTTGTCAATAGGCGGTTCTTTACATCCGAAAAAAGATAGGCTATAATAATTCTTGAAAAATCAGCCGGTATAAGGCGATGGTTTGTGAAATTTTTTCCGGAAATGAATACTATAAAGAGAAAAGAAATAAAAGGATACGTACATGGACAAAAAAACCATTGTCGTGTTGTTTGGAGGCCGGTCCTCCGAACATGAAATATCCTGCAAGTCCGCAGTTACGATCTTACAGGCCATCGATCCGGCGGAATATGATAGTAAGATAGTGGGGATCACCAGAGACGGCCATTGGATTTTGGTGAATGCCATGGAAGACATTGTAAACGGAAGCTGGGAGAAGGGAACCGTTACGGCGGTCCTTTCACCGGATTGTACCCGGAAGGAGCTGATATGCCGGGAAGCGGAAGCATATTGGCATATTCCGGTGGATGTGGTATTTCCGGTACTGCACGGACGAAATGGCGAGGACGGAACGGTACAGGGACTGTTGGAGCTGGCAGGGCTGCCCTATGTGGGCTGCGGTCTGATGGCTTCCGCACTAGGTATGGATAAACTGTATGCAAAGCAGATAGTCGGGCTTCTGGGTATTGCACAGGCAGCGTATGTTCCGGTGCAAAAGGAAGCGCTGGCACAGATGGATCTTGTAGTGGCGAAAATAGAGAGCCGGCTTTCCTATCCGGTATTTGTCAAACCGGCGAATGCAGGCTCGTCCAGAGGCATCTCAAAGGCGCATAACCGAGAGGAATTGGAAGCGGCGCTTCTGGAAGCAGCTAATCATGATGAACGACTGCTGGCAGAGGAAACGATTGTAGGAAGAGAATTGGAATGTGCAGTTCTGGGCGGTAAGGAAGCGAAAGCCTCCGGTATCGGGGAAATCATAACCGCAACGGAATTTTATGATTATGATTCTAAGTATACGGATACGAATTCCCGGACGGTAATCGACCCGGAGCTTCCGGCAGGGATTGCAGATAAGATAAGAGAGGCGGCAGTTGCTGTCTTTCATGCGTTAAACGGGTACGGTCTGGCACGGGTGGATTTCTTTTTGGAAGAGAAAAGGAACCGGATTGTTTTTAATGAGATCAATACACTGCCCGGCTTTACCAATATCAGTATGTATCCTATGTTGTGGAAAGCACAGGGAATGGATATTCACAAGTTGGTAGCCAGACAGATTGAATTGGCATACGAGAGAAGAAAGCAGGGGAGAATATGAATACAGAATCACCCATTGGGGTTTTTGACTCCGGTGTAGGCGGACTGACCGTAGTAAAGGAAATCATGCGGCAGCTGCCCGGCGAAAATATGGTATATTTCGGGGATACCGCACGGGTACCGTATGGATCCAAATCTAAGAATACGGTATTGAAATATTCCAGACAGATTGTACAGTTTCTTCAGACGAAAGAGATCAAGGCGATTGTCGTTGCCTGTAATACCGCCAGTGCATTGGCACTGGATGAAATCAAACGGGAGGTAGCCATTCCGATCATAGGGGTGGTGGAGCCGGGAGCCAGAATGGCGGCAGAAAGTACGAAAACCAATAGTATTGGTATAATCGGAACGGAAAGCACGATCAAAAGCGGTATCTATTCAAAGTTTCTGCGGAATATCAATCCGGAAATCACTGTTGTCTCCAGAGCCTGTCCCCTTTTTGTGCCTTTGGTGGAGGAAGGACTGCTGGAAGATCGGATCACAGACGATGTGATCGAACGCTATCTTCATGAAATGAAAGAATACGGGATCGACGCTCTGATTCTTGGCTGTACCCATTACCCGTTGATTCGGAATGCCATCAAGCGATATATGGGCGGAGAAGTACATCTGGTGAATCCGGCATATGAAACCGCCAAAAGTCTGAAGCTCCTGTTAGCCGAACAGGGACTTTTAAACCAATCGGGAAACAGCGCCATGTATGAATATTATGTCAGTGACGGAGTGGATAAGTTCAGTACTTTTGCGGCGAAGGTACTGCCCTGCCATGTAGAACCGGCAGTGGTGGTTGATATTGAAAGCTATTGATGGGGAACCAAAATGACAAAACAAGTATTAGTATCAATGATTGGCAGTCAGATGATAAACATGGAAACTGACAGCATCGAACTGGTAACGGTAGCAAATTACTATAAGCGGGGCGGACATCATTTCCTGATCTATGAAGAAATGCCGGAGGGAGAGGATTCCATAGTAAAAAACACCCTTCGTTTTGATGAGACCTTTTTTGAAATGACAAAAAAGGGAGGAGTAAATGCACAGCTTTTATTTAACCCCAGTCAAAGCAATACGACTTATTACGCTACCCCGGCGGGACCTATGACGATGAATGTCACAACGATGGACTATCAGCTGGAGGAAGAGGAAAACTATATACAGGTGTATATTAAGTATATTTTGGAAATCAATTTTACTTATTCCATGGAAAATGAAATCCTGATCCGAATTGCACCCCAGTAACAGAAGAATAAGGAGCAGTCTATGCTGGAATACGATTACGAAAAAATGTATGATTCCTTTTTAGGAATTGATACCAGACAGGAAGAATGGAAAGAAGAAGGGGTTCCGGAGGAATACAACCGCTATGAGGTAACGCCCTATAATGCGTTAAGTGTGGCCTGTGAACAGCTCCGGATTAAGCCGACGGATTGTCTGGTGGATTTTGGCTGTGGGAAGGGACGGATCCTCTATTTTTTCAATAATTATTATCTGTGTAAAACCAAAGGAATCGAACAGGACGAGGGTTTGTACCGGCAGCTGGAGGATAACAAGGCGTATTATTCCGTACGCTTTAAGGACAGAGAATCCCAGATTCATTTATATAATATGAAGGCAGAAGAATATGTGATTCATAAGGAGGATAATATCTTTTATTTTTTTAATCCCTGTTCGCCGGAATTATTTGCTTCTATTTTAGAGCATATTGTATTATCCATCGAAAAACATTTCCGCATTGTTACTTTGATTCTTTATTATGCATCGGACGAATATCTGAAGATTATCCGTGAAATGTGCTGGAAACAAAAACGCCTGATACGCCTGCCAAACTATGCGGAAGATACCGATGAAAAAATGTTGATCTTTCAAAACCCTCTGTAATAGAAGGAATCTATTTTTTTGATAAAAGGTACTTGACAATTTCATTCGGAACTTGTATGATAACAGTGGGTTAGCTAAGGCTAACTATATTTTAGACCTATTGGTTAGTGTATGCTAACCACCTGATAAGGGAGGGAATGAAATGATACCGTTATCATTTGCCGGAATCGGAGAAAAAAATATCATACGAAGAATCGGCGGAAAAGATGATGCCAGAAGGCATTTGAATAATTTGGGCTTTGTGGAGGGCAGCGAGGTAGAGATCGTAACGGAAGCCGCCGGAAACCTGATTGTCAATGTAAAGGAAAGCAGGATCGCCATCAGTAAAGAAATGGCGAATCGGATCGTGGTGGAAGGTGTTTTAGATAAGAAAGGAGCATAGGCATGGAGACATTGAAAACAGTGAAACCCGGACAAAAGGTCAAGGTAATCAAGCTTCACGGGGAAGGTGCCGTAAAACGAAGGATCATGGATATGGGCATTACAAAGGGAAGTGAATTAACGATACGCAAGGTAGCGCCTTTGGGAGACCCCATCGAACTAACCGTGCGAAACTATGAATTATCCATTCGTAAAGCAGATGCGGAAATGATTGAAATTCAAGTCATTTAAGAGAATTTTTATACAATATAAAAAGATTGCATTCGTGCAGTCTTTCTTTTAGCAGAAATGGTTAGGGAACACTAACTTAAAATAGGAGGATGATAGTATGGCAATTACCATTGCACTTGCGGGAAACCCCAATAGCGGCAAGACAACGCTGTTTAATGCATTAACCGGATCAAACCAGTTTGTTGGAAACTGGCCGGGTGTTACAGTAGAAAAGAAGGAAGGAAAATATAAGGGGGATAAGACGGTTACGATCACAGATCTTCCGGGTATTTATTCCCTGTCGCCTTATACATTAGAGGAAGTGGTAGCAAGAAATTATCTGATCAACGAAAGGCCGGACGCAATATTAAATATTATCGACGGTACGAACCTGGAACGGAATCTGTATCTTACGACCCAGCTTTTAGAACTTGGGATTCCGGTTGTAGTAGCAGTCAATATGATCGACCTTGTACGGAAGAATGGAGACAAGATAAATGTCAACCAGTTAGGGAAGTCATTGGGCTGTGAGATCGTTGAGATTTCGGCATTGAAGGAAGAGGGAATACAGAAAGCAGTGGATATAGCAATTCAGCTGGCCAATGCACACACAATACAGAATTCCCAGCACAGTTTTGAAGGAAGCGTAGAACATGCCATCGCTCATATCGAAGAGGCGGCTATACATGATCTGCCGGAGGAACAGCAGCGTTGGTATGCCATCAAACTCTTTGAACGGGATGAGAAGGTGGCGGAGCAGTTAAAGCTGACGCCGGAAGTGCTTGAACATATCGACAATGATATTAGAAAATGCGAAGAGGAATTAGATGATGATGCCGAGAGCATCATTACGAATGAACGGTATACCTATATTGCTTCGGTTATCGGCAGCTGTTATACCAAAAAGCGAAAAGGGGAGTTAAGCGTAACGGATAAGATTGACCGTATCGTTACCAACCGCTGGCTGGCACTTCCAATCTTCGCAATCGTAATGACATTGGTGTATTTTGTTTCCGTTACAACGGTGGGAACATGGGTAACGGATTGGACGAATGACGGGTTATTTGGTGATGGCTGGTATCTGTTTGGAATCGGATCTTCTGCTTACAGTGAGGCAAGGCAAAGCTATGACAGGGCAGATCAGATTCTGGCAGCCTATGAGGCCGGAGAGAATGAAGTTGAAGTGGAAGACGACGAAGGGGAAGTAATAGAGACGGTAGTGTTATCTGATACAGCCGCAAGAGACGCACAGGAGATATTGGATGCCGGTGAACCGGAAAATGCAGATTATGGCGTATGGGTACCCGGAATCCCGGTTCTGGTTGAAAATCTTCTGGTATCTATCCATTGCGCCGATTGGTTACAGGGATTGATCTTAGATGGTATTGTAGCAGGGGTAGGAGCGGTTCTTGGCTTTGTGCCGCAGATGTTTGTATTGTTTATTTTCTTGGCATTTTTGGAATCCTGTGGCTACATGGCAAGAGTGGCATTTATTATGGATCGTATTTTCCGCAAATTTGGACTTTCCGGTAAATCCTTTATACCCATGATGATCGGAACAGGTTGCGGAGTGCCGGGGGTTATGGCAAGCCGAACCATTGAAAGCGACCGGGATCGTAAGATGACGGTTATGACGACTACCTTTATTCCCTGCGGAGCAAAGCTGCCGATCATTGCACTGATTGCAGGTGCATTGTTTGACGGTGCTTGGTGGGTAAGCCCCAGCGCATATCTGGTTGGTGTTCTTGCGATTATAGTATCCGGTATTATATTGAAGAAAACAAAGCTGTTTGCAGGCGATCCGGCACCCTTTGTAATGGAGCTTCCTGCATATCATATGCCTACGGTTGGGAATATCCTTAGAAGTATGTGGGAGCGTGGGTGGTCATTTATCAAGAAAGCGGGTACGATCATTCTTCTTTCCTCTGTTGTTTTATGGTTCCTGATGGGCTTCGGCTGGGTAAATGGTTCCTTTGGTATGCTGGAAGCGGAACAGCTTGACAGCAGTATCCTTGCTTCCATAGGGAATGTGATCGCTCCAATCTTTACACCGTTAGGCTGGGGAGACTGGAAGATGGCAGTTGCAACGCTAACCGGTCTGATAGCAAAAGAAAATGTAGTAGGAACCTTCGGTATTTTGTTTGGATTTGCTGAAGTGGCGGAAAACGGTACGGAGATCTGGGCTTCTTTGGCAGGAAGCATATCAGCGGTTGCCGCTTATTCGTTCCTTGTGTTTAACCTCCTTTGTGCGCCCTGCTTTGCGGCAATGGGAGCGATCAAACGGGAGATGAACAACTGGAAATGGACTGCATTTGCAATCACATATCAATGTGTATTTGCATATCTGGTATCCTTGTGTATTTATCAGTTTGGAATCTTATTTACCACCGGCAGCTTTGGCGTAGGGACCGTGTTTGCGATTTTGATCCTGCTGATGTTTGGGTATCTTTTATTCCGGCCGAATCCGGAACAAAAAAAGCGGAAAAAAGAAGATAAAAAGATTTCGGAAAAGGCGGCATAAGGAGGCTTATTTATGATAGGATTCTTAGTGCAAAATTGGGGAACAATATTGACGGGGGCTTTTGTGATTGGCTGTATCACGCTTGCAGTCCATAATCTGCGAAAGGATAAAAAAGCAGGCCGCTCCTCTTGCGGCTGCGGATGCAGTCAATGTCCGAATGCGGGAACCTGTCACAAAATAACCTAGATAAATCCTCCTTGTTAAGGATTTATGAATATCACGAAACCAATAAGGGACAGCCGCTTTTGGGGATTTTCCAAAAGTAGCTGTCCCTTATTGACTGCATATAGCAACCGTAATTACTTGATAATCTTTTTTGCTGTTTCCCGCTGTTCTTTTGCACGCTGCTTAGCGGCCTTTTCTGCCGCCTTGTTTTTCTCGTCTTCCGCAAGGAGCTTTTGATATTCGTTTTGCTTTTTCCGAAGTTTTGCACCTAGGGAGGATTTCTTCTTATCATCAACGGGTGCGGATTTTCCTCTTACGGTTTTTGCACTGATGATGTAAATGCCGCTTACCATTGCCTTGATTTCACCTTTGGCAGGCAATTCGTCAAATACCGCATCGTCGGCGATCAGGGTCATGATCTGAGGACCGATTTTTGCTTTTACCACCGGGAGTTTGGAATTCTGGTATCGCTTCGGCGTATTTTCCATTACTACCTTTGGAAGCTTTGCATCCTTCATCTTCATATACTTTTTGTCAATTACCATCATAGTGACCGGCTGTGCGGCGGCCGCCATTTCTTCTTTCTGCGCCATCTGTTTTTTCTGCATTTTCTGTCCTGCAAAATACAGTGCGACCATGCCGCCGATTACTACAACGAGAACAATAATAGAAATGATCATCCAGGGTTCCATCAATAAACCTCCTATTTATTTATGCTGTCTTTGTTTTTATCATATAATTCTTTTACAAAAGTCTGGGTATAAGCGCCCAGATGTTTTTTATCTTCCGGGTTTAATACGGATAAGTCAATGGGTGTGCCATAAGCGATCTTGATCGTTCCTTTCGTCAGCTTTAGTCCTGAATTGTTTTCCAGACAATTATCCGTTCCAAGAATTGCTGCGGGAACGACAGGTACATTTGATTTAGTTGCTATCTTCAGGCTGCCATCCTTAAATTCTCTCATTTCATCACTCTGGCTTCGGGTGCCCTCCGGACAGATTGACATGGAACAGCCTGCTTTGATATGTTCAACCCCTTCGTTTGTGCTTGCAATAGCCGCTTTGATATTGGTTCGGTCAAGAAACACGCAGCCAATATCACTCATCCACAGCCCCAGCAGAGGCACTTTCTTTAGTTCTGTTTTTGCAACAAAGCCTACCGGTACGCCTGCTGTGACCTGAAGAAGCAGAATATCCAGATTGCTCCTATGGTTGCTGACAAACAAAACAGGGGTGTCTGTTGGAATGTTTTCCGTTCCCACTGCCTCACACTGGATTCCGGCAAGCCATAAAACCGTAGAAAATGCCCAACGGATGACCTTATGAGAAGCCCGGTATTTCGTCATGGGCTTTTTCTTTCCGATCAGCCACAGCACCAGATGGAGCGGCATGGAAAGAATCAGAAACAGGACTACAAATAAAAGGGTTATGATCGTTCTGAAGTTCGTTTTCATACGGTGCGGATCCTCCTATCTGCCGTATAACTTGGCTGTTTCATACAATCGGGCGGCTAACTGCTCCGTCAGATCGTTAGCGGTAAAACGCCAGCTCCAGTTTCCGTCTGCCACGCCCGGAGTATTCAGTCTTGCCCAAGAGTCCAGACAAAGAACGTCCTGCATGGGAACGATCGCCATATTTGCCACGGAAGCAAAGCAGGAACGGATCAGGATCCAGCAGATGTCATTACCGTTGGTGCTGTAGTAACGACGGAGCTTATCTCTGGAGGCTTCGAATGCCTTCTGATACCAGCCAAGCGTGGTATCGTTGTCATGGGTTCCGGTATAGCAGACACAGTTTCTTGTAAAGTTATGGGGAAGAAAATGGTTTTCCTCCGGATTTTCAAATGCAAATTGCAGGATTTTCATGCCGGGCAGGCTGAATTTATCCCGAAGCGCTACGACGGAATCGTCGATCTCACCAAGATCCTCGGCGATGATCGGCAGATTATAGCCGAGGGTTGCCTCCAGTGTTGTAAAGAAATTGACACCGGGAGCCGATTCCCATTTTCCGTTGACAGCAGTTTCATCGCCAAAAGGAACCGCCCAGTATTTGTCGAATCCCCGGAAATGATCAATACGCAGAAAATCCGTCAGCGTCAGTTGATAGCGGATACGGTCGATCCACCACTGATAGCCGGTCTTGGTATGATTTTTCCAGTTATATAAAGGATTGCCCCATAGCTGTCCGGTAGAGCTGAAGTAATCCGGCGGTACGCCGGCAACCACGGTAGGATAGCCTTTGGAATCCAGCTTGAACAGACTTGGATTGCGCCATACGTCGACACTGTCCCATGCGACGAAAATGGGAATATCGCCTACGATTTTGATCCCCTTTTCATTTGCATAAGTCTTTAATGCAGACCAGTCGTGATAAAACAGGAACTGAATGAACATATAATAGCCCATTTCTTCCTTGAGCTGTGCGATCCATTTTATGCGCTGCTTTGCAGTAGGCCGCTTTAGGGAATCCTCCCACTGATACCAGGGAGCGCCCTGATGATAATCTTTCCCTGCCATAAACAAGGCGTAATCCTCCAGCCAGAAGGTATCCCGGCAGAACGTTTCATAGTCTTCCATGAGGGAAGGATTTCCGGTAAAATCATCGGCTATCGCTTCATCACGAAAACGATCATAGGCAAGGTGCAAAAGAGAAGTCTTGAATTCGATCAAGGCACCATAATCAATCTTAACGGGATTCCATTGAGGCATTTCGTTAAAATCACTGTCATATAACAAATGTACCTGTTTTAAAAAGTCAAGGCTGATAATCAGGGGCTGACCGGCAAACGATGAAAAAGGCTGATAAGGGGAATCCCCGAATCCGGTATGTCCCAAAGGCAGAACCTGCCACAGATTTAATCCGGATTTTGCAAGAAAGTCAATAAACTGATAGGCACCGTTCCCCAGATCACCGATTCCGTATGGACTGGGAAAGGAGGTTGGATGTACTAGGATTCCGGCATATTTTTCAATAGGTGCTTCTGCTCCGGTTATATTAGTCATAAGACGCTCCTCCTCGTTTGTTCATTCGTCATAACTGATATATTATACCTGTAAATCAATGAAAAAACAATATGAAAACATCGCAAAATAGTCCGAAATCAAATATATGGAGCAAGATAATGGTAGAAAAGGTGAAAATTATGAAATTTTCATTGTTTTTTAAAAACGAATATGCTAGTATAGGCGTGTAGGTATTCATATTAGTTAGGAGGATATGTATTATGGATTCAAAAATGGCAAGAATATTTTGTTTTATTCCGATTGGACAGCTTATTTTCTGGTTAATTGCGTTGCTTGCTTACCAGGATAAAAGCGAGATCGGTTCCAGCTTGACACAGGGGCTGATTTTAATTTTGATCAACCTTGTCCCGATGGTGGGAACGCTGGTTTGTATCATCTTTGATATTATTGCGATCGTTAAGATTTCCCAGACAGGTGAAGATCCGGAATTACCAATTATCGGCGGCTTGAATTGGTTTTCAAAATAAGATTCTTGTAAAGGATACATATAAGGCGGAGCAGATATTGCTTCGCCTTTATCTGCTTGTTATGAGCATGCGTAAAAAGACATTATGATTACATATAATAGTTTGGAGTAAAATGTAAACAATAAAAGGGAGGATTTTTATGAATGAATTTTTGAATACGAGAGAAATTCCGGTGGATCCGGCGGATGTGAATGCCAATAAGGCGGTAAGCATTTTAGCGTACATAGGAATTTTATTTCTGATTCCGTTATTTGCAGCTAAAGATTCCCCGTTTGCCAAGTTTCATGCCAATCAGGGACTGGTTGCATTTTTGGCTGGTCTTGCTTTGAATGCGGCTAACGGACTGATCTGTACGCTTCTGGGGGTTATGCAAGTTGGGTTTCTTGCTGCTTTGGTAGGACCGTTGATCGGTCTGGTAACGCTTGCGATCATGGTACTTGGGATTGTCAACGTAGCACAGGGAAAGGCTAAGGAATTGCCAATCATCGGGAAATTCCATTTGCTGGACAGTGAAAATAATGAACAGTAGGATACGGAAGGAGTTATAACCGGAATGGATAAGAAAAAGCGACCAGTAAGAATGACCGGCGGGTTAAATCCTGCGTATATGAGTCCGAAAGAACGTCTGCAACGGGCAGAGCGTCAGGCATTGCTTGCGTGTCTGGCTTCTGCCGCAGGGTTTCCGCTGTCCTTTATCGGTTTTGGCATGATTATGGGAGTGATCGGTCTTGTCATGGGAATCCGGACGAAACGACCGGACGGTACTCGTCTGCCGGGAGCGGTTGCGGCTATGGTGATAGGAATCCTGGACATCGTAATAGCGGTTCCGGGCTGGATCGTGATTTATGGGACCTATATCAATCCCGGCTCCGAATTCGTACAGAATCTGGTAAATGCTTTGTTTGGGATTGAAAATCTGATCCGGCTATTTTAGGGATACCGGAAGCGGGCGGACCTTCCGATGCATCGTGCAGACAGAGGAAATGAGAGGTATGGCATGAAACGTGGAATTTTATTTGATTTGGACGGAACCTTATGGGATTCCGGCAGACAGGTGGCAGAGTCGTGGAATGAAGTGTTAATGCAACAGCCGGACGTCAACCATCGGGTATTAACGACAGAGGATATTCACAGCGTTATGGGACTTCCAATGGACGAAATCGGCAGACGGTGTTTTGCAGGCTTGCCGGAGGAACGGGTCAAGGAACTGCTAAAGGCGTGTGAATTACACGAAAATGAATACATCCGTCAGCATGGAGGCTGTCTGTTTCATGGCTTAGAGCAGGTGCTGGAAGCGTTAAAAACGGATTATGTTCTGGCAATCGTTAGTAATTGTCAGGTAGGTTATATCGAGGCTTTTTTGGAATATCATCGGTTAGGCGGTTATTTTACGGATTATGAAAGCTTTGGAAGCACGGGACTGCAAAAGGGTGATAATATCCGTCTGGTCTGCCGGCGGAACCGGCTGGATCAGGCCTTGTATGTAGGAGATATACAGGCGGACTATGATTCTGCCTGCAAGGCGGGTATCCCGTTTATTCTTGCAGGATATGGATTCGGTCAGGTGGCGGCAAAAGTACCGGTCATTCAAAGTCTGGAAGAGCTGCCGGCAGCAGCGGCAGAGGTTTTTCGGACATATGAAAGTGCAACGGGAGAGGAATAAAATGATTTATGAGCATGAAGCACAATATTATGAAACGGATCAGATGGGGATTATCCATCATTCCAATTATCTTCGTTGGTTTGAATCCGCCAGAATACAGTTTTTAAAGGAAATCGGCATTGATTATGCCAAGTGTGAGGAAATGGGCTTTATCAGTCCGGTTATGGAAGTAAGCTGCACCTACAAATCTATGGTGCATTTTGGGGATACGGTACGGATCGATACCCGGTTTGAAGAATATACCGGAGCGAAATTTTATGTAACCTACGAAGTACGGGACAAAGCAACCGGAGAGCTTCGCACAACGGGAAGAAGCAAACATTGCTTTACAGATAAGGAAGGGAAACCGATTTCCCTGAAACGGGCGTATCCAAAGCTGCATGAGAAATTCCTGCAAGCGGTAGAGGATAATAAAAAACAGGATTCGGTTACCACATAAAATCACAAACTGCTTCTTGACAATTTTTTTTCTCTATTGTAAGGTGTAACTGATTCCGTTTATAATAAGGAATACTAAAATGAAAAAGAACCATAAAAGGCATAGAAGGAGACAGTAGCACCTTTCAAAACGTTGCAGCGAATCGGGGACGGTGAAAGCCCGGTACAAGTATGGATCGTGTGAAGATCACTCCGGAGCCGCAGACCGAAGTACAGAAAAGAACGGACCGTTTCCATAGGAAAAGGCTGTATGGTAGGCTCTGACGCAGTTCCAGCGTTAAGGGAAACCGTGTAAAGGAATGCTGTTTTATAGTAAGCAGCAGGAAGTCAGTGAACAGTTTGCACGTATGAAATTAGGTGGTATAGCGAACACAGGAACCTTCGTCCTAATGGATGCAGGTTCCTTTTGATTTTGAAGAAGAGAGGAAAGGAAGACAAGCATGTACGAAAAAGTAACTACGAACCTTAACTTTGTCGAACGGGAAGCAAAGGTGGAACAATTTTGGAAGGATAACAAAATCTTTGAGAAGAGTATAGAAGAAAAGGAGGGCTGTCCGGTCTATACTTTTTATGACGGACCGCCTACAGCGAATGGAAAGCCGCATATTGGACATGTATTGACACGGGTTATCAAGGATATGATTCCCCGGTATCAGACTATGAAGGGGCATAAGATCATCCGGAAGGCAGGCTGGGACACACATGGGCTTCCGGTTGAATTAGAGGTTGAAAAACTGTTGGGGATCGACGGAAAGGAACAGATCGAGGAATACGGACTGGAACCGTTTATCGAGAAATGCAAGGAAAGCGTATGGAAATATAAGGGAATGTGGGAAGAATTCTCTGGAAAGGTCGGTTTCTGGGCCGATATGGAGAATCCCTATGTGACTTATCATAATGATTTCATCGAATCCGAATGGTGGGCATTAAAGAAGATCTGGGAAAAGGGTCTGCTGTATAAGGGTTTTAAGATTGTGCCCTATTGTCCACGCTGCGGCACGCCGCTTTCCTCTCACGAGGTAGCTCAGGGCTACCGGGCCGTTAAGGAACGTTCTGCCGTCGTGCGGTTCCGGGTAGTCGGGGAAGACGCTTATTTTCTGGCATGGACGACGACGCCCTGGACTCTGCCTAGTAATGTTGCACTTTGTGTAAATCCGGTGGAACGGTATTGTAAGGTGAAGGCGGCGGACGGGAATGTCTATTATATGGCGGAAGCGTTACTGGATACCGTGTTAGGCAGACTGGCAACAGAGGAGGCTCCTGCCTATGAAGTGCTGGAAACCTATGTGGGAACGGATTTGGAATATAAGGAATATGAACCCTTATTTGCAGCGGCGGCTGAACTTACGGCAAAGCAGGGAAAGAAAGGACATTATGTAACCTGCGATTCCTATGTAACCATGAGTGACGGTACGGGTATCGTTCATATTGCGCCTGCCTTTGGTGAAGATGATGCAAAGGTAGGACGGAAATATGACCTTCCTTTTGTACAGCTGGTAAACGGGAAAGGTGAAATGACAGAAGAAACTCCCTATGCAGGAATGTTTGTAAAGAAAGCGGATCCGGTGATCCTGACAGATTTGGATAAGCAGGGGCTGCTATTTGATGCACCGAAGTTTGAACATGATTATCCGTTCTGCTGGCGATGTGATACACCGCTGATCTATTATGCAAGGGAGTCTTGGTTCATTAAGATGACCGAAGTGCGGGAAGATTTAATAAAGAATAATAATAAAGTAAATTGGATTCCGGAAAGCATCGGAAAGGGACGCTTTGGCGATTGGCTTGCCAATGTGCAGGACTGGGGCGTAAGCCGGAACCGTTACTGGGGTACTCCGTTAAATATCTGGGAGTGCGAGTGCGGGCATCGTCATGCTATTGGTTCGATTGCGGAGCTGAAGGAGTTATCGAAGAACTGTCCGGAGGAGATCGAGCTGCATCGCCCCTTTATCGATGCGGTAACGATTACCTGTGAGAAATGCGGAAAGGACATGCATCGGGTGCCGGAGGTGATCGACTGCTGGTTTGATTCCGGAGCCATGCCTTTTGCACAGTGGCATTATCCGTTTGAAAATGAAGCGATTTTCCGGGAGAATTTTCCGGCGGACTTTATCAGTGAAGCGGTAGACCAGACCAGAGGCTGGTTTTATTCCCTTATGGCAATTTCCACTCTGCTCTTTGATGAAGCGCCCTATAAAAATGTAATCGTGCTTGGTCATGTGCAGGATAAAGACGGACAGAAGATGAGCAAGTCAAAGGGAAACGCCGTAGATCCGATGGAGGCGCTGCATAAATTCGGTGCAGATGCGATCCGCTGGTATTTTTACAGTAATTCCGCACCCTGGCTGCCAAATCGGTTCCATGAAGACGCTGTTATAGAAGGACAACGGAAATTTATGGGTACACTATGGAATACCTATGCATTCTATGTCCTGTATGCGGAGATCGATCAATTTAATCCCTATGAATACCGTCTGGAATACGACAAGCTTGCGATCATGGATAAATGGCTGCTATCCAGACTGAATACGGTTATTAAAGAGGTGGATGCGAATCTGGGGGCGTATAAGATTCCGGAAACGACTAGGGCGCTGGCGGAGTTTGTAGATGATATGAGCAACTGGTATGTCAGACGCTGCCGGGATCGGTTTTGGGCAAAGGGAATGGAGCAGGATAAGATCAATGCGTACATGACCCTGTATACCGCATTGGTTACGGTGTGCAAGCTGTCGGCGCCTATGATTCCGTTTCTGACGGAGGATATATACCAAAACTTGGTTTGCGGATTGGATACCGACGCACCGGAAAGCATTCATCTGTGTGATTTTCCAAAGGCGGAGGACGCATATATCGATGCAAAGCTGGAGGCGTACATGGAAGAAGTGCTTCATGTAGTCGTACTGGGACGGGCAGCCCGGAACCTTGCAAATATTAAGAACCGTCAGCCTATTGCCCGTATGTTTATAAAAGCAGCAAAGGACCTGCCGGAATTTTATATTCAGATCGTAGAGGAAGAATTAAATGTCAAAAAGGCGGAGGTACGGGAGGATGTTTCTGCATTTACTTCCTATAGCTTTAAACCGCAGCTTCGCACCGTAGGGCCTAAGTATGGAAAACAACTGGGCGGCATAAAGAAACATCTATCCGAGGTAGATGGCAATCAGGCGATGGAAGAGTTAAAGGAAAAAGGAGCGCTTACCTTCTCGGTAGATGATGTAACGGTTTCTCTGGCAGAAGAAGATTTATTGATCGAGGTGGCACAGATGGAGGGTTATGTTTCCCAGCAGGATACCAAAGTAACCGTGGTGCTGGATACGAATCTGACGCCGGAGCTGATCGAGGAAGGCTTTGTCCGGGAAGTGGTGTCCAAGCTCCAGACTATGCGGAAGGAAGCGGATTTTCAAGTGACGGATAAGATTATCGTCTATGTATCCGGCAATCAGAAGCTTGCGGATTTGATTACTGCAAATGCGGACACGATCAAGGCGGATACTCTGGCTGATAAGATTCTTCTGAATGAAACCGGGGGCTACGGAAAGGAATGGAATATCAATGGTGAAACAGTGACGTTAGGTGTGGAACGTCTAAGCTAGGAAGAACGAATGGAAAGGATTCTTTCTGTAAGAATCGTGGATTGGGTATTGTAGTGTCCATTTTTTTCTGATAAAATAATAACGTGTTTTTTGATATAATGTAAGAATAGGAATGTGCTAAGGAGGCAGATTAGGGGAATGAAGAAAAAGATAGACTTTGACAAGGAAGGCTTTAAGAAAGAGGTCATAAATAACGTAAAGACCTTATACCGTAAGACGATTGATGAAGCAACCCAGCAGCAGATCTTTCAGGCGGTTGCATATGCGGTAAAGGATGATATTATTGACCGCTGGATTGCAACTCATAAGGAATATGAGAACAGAAATGTAAAAACCGTTTACTATTTGTCCATGGAATTCCTGATGGGGCGTGCTTTGGGAAATAACCTGATTAACCTTACTTATTATGATGAGATTAAGGAAGCGTTAGAGGAATTAGGATTTGACATCAATGTGATCGAAGATCAGGAGCCGGATGCGGCACTTGGTAACGGTGGTCTTGGACGTTTGGCTGCCTGTTTCTTGGATTCTCTTGCAACGCTTGGGTATCCTGCGTATGGCTGCGGTATCCGTTATCGTTACGGTATGTTTAAGCAGGCGATCCGGGATGGATACCAGATTGAAAAACCGGACGATTGGCTGCGGGATGGGAATCCCTTTGAGGTACGTCGTTCCGAGTATGCCTGTGAAGTGAAATTCGGCGGCTATGTACGGGTAGAAAACCGGAATGGACAGAACTTTTTCATTCAGGAGGGCTATCAGACAATCCGTGCGGTTCCCTATGACCTGCCGGTCATCGGTTATGGAAATAACGTGGTAAATACGTTAAGGATCTGGGACGCAGAAGCCATTCAGGACTTCAATCTGGATTCCTTCGATAAGGGAGAATATCAAAAGGCGGTAGAACAGCAGAATCTGGCAAGGACAATCGTTGAGGTATTATATCCGAATGATAATCATTATGCCGGAAAGGAACTGCGGTTAAAGCAGCAGTATTTCTTTATTTCTGCTTCCATCCAGACTGCGATTAGGAAATTCAAGGAAAATAACAAGGATTTACATGATATTCCGAAAAAAATCACATTCCAGTTAAATGATACCCATCCTACGGTAACGGTGGCCGAGTTGATGCGGATCCTTATGGATGAAGAAGGCTTGGAATGGGACGAGGCATGGGAGATCACAACCCACACCTGTGCATATACCAACCATACCATTATGGCGGAGGCTCTTGAGAAATGGCCGATTGAGCTGTTTTCAAGACTGCTTCCCCGTATTTATCAGATCATTGAAGAAATTAACCGCCGTTATGTGCTGGAGATCGAGAAGAAATATCCGGGAGATGCTTCTAAGGTAAAGAATATGGCAATCCTTTATGATGGACAGGTTAAGATGGCACATCTTGCCATTGCCGGTTCCTATTCCGTAAATGGCGTGGCACAGCTTCATACGGAAATCCTTAAAAAACGGGAATTAAAGGATTTCTATGAAATGCGTCCGGAGCAGTTCAACAATAAGACCAACGGTATTACCCAGAGACGGTTCTTACTGCACGGAAATCCGCTGCTTGCAGCATGGGTAACGGATAAGATCGGAGACGAGTGGATCACAGACTTAAGCCAGATCAGCAAGCTGAAGTTATATGTAGATGATCCGAAATGCCAGCAGGAATTCATGAATATCAAGTATCAGAATAAGATTCGTCTGGCGAATTATATCAAGGAGCATAACGGGATTGATGTGGATCCCCGTTCGATCTTTGATGTACAGGTAAAGCGGCTCCATGAGTATAAGAGACAGCTTTTAAATATTTTACATGTTATGCATTTATATAATGAGTTAAAGGCAAATCCGGGAATGGATATGGTTCCCAGAACCTTTATTTTCGGTGCAAAGGCGGCGGCAGGCTATAAGCGTGCAAAGCTGACGATCAAGCTGATCAATTCAGTTGCCGATGTTGTTAATAATGATGAATCGATCAAGGGTAAGCTGAAAGTAGTATTTATCGAAAATTATCGGGTGTCCAATGCGGAGATCATCTTTGCTGCGGCAGATGTCAGTGAGCAGATTTCCACTGCTTCCAGAGAGGCTTCCGGTACAGGTAACATGAAGTTTATGTTAAATGGCGCCTTGACATTAGGAACTATGGACGGTGCAAACGTAGAGATCGTAGAAGAGGTTGGAATCGAAAATGCATTTATCTTCGGCTTGTCTGCGGATGAGGTTATGAAGTATGAGCGGGAAGGCGGCTATAATCCTTGGGATATTTATAATAATAATCAGGCTGTCAGAACCGTTTTGACCCAGTTGATCAATGGCTTTTATTCACCGGAGGATCCGGAATTGTTCCGGGAGCTGTATGATTCTTTAACGAAAGAGGACGTATACTTCACATTAAAGGATTTTGATTCTTATGCGGAAGCGCATCGGCGGGTTGATGCAGCATATCGGGAAGAAGCAGCATGGGCAAGATCGGCAATGCTGAATACCGCTTGCTCCGGCAAATTCTCATCTGACCGTACGATTCAGGAATATGTAGATGACATTTGGAAGCTGGAAAAGGTAACGGTAAAGCTTCCAAAGGATAAGAAGTAATAATATTTTAGACGACACGACAGGGGCTGATGAGTTTGGTGGCAATCACCGGATTTATCAGCCCTTTTGGTGTGGGTTTCTTGTTTTCGGTTGTATAACCTTATGTTTTGGAGTAAAATTGCTGTAGACAATTTTGAAATGGAGTATGGACATCATTATTTTAGGAAAGAAGGTTTTTCAATGCACGACCGTAAGAATATGACGGAAGGTACGCTTGGGGATAAGATCATTTTATATACGATACCGCTTGCAATAACAGGAATCCTGCAGCAGTTATTTAATGCGGCAGATATTGCAGTGGTAGGACAATATTCCGGAAAAGATGCGATGGCAGCAGTGGGCAGCAATGCTCCTGTGATCGGCCTGCTCGTAAATCTGTTTGTTGGAATCTCCCTTGGAAGTAACGTGATCATCGCAAAAGCCATTGGACAAAAAGACGAAAAGCAGGTATCAAAAACCGTACATACCTCTATTATCGTTGCATTGCTTGGCGGTCTCCTGCTTACGATACTGGGAGAAATCTATGCTCCTAACGTGGTAAGGATGCTGGATGTTCCGGAAGAGGTGCTTCCCCTTGCGGTAAAATATCTACGGATTTATCTGATCGGTATGCCGGTAATCCTGCTTTATAATTTTGAATCCGCTATTTTCCGAAGCTGCGGGAATACCAATATGCCCTTGATCGCATTGATTATATCCGGTGTTTTAAATGTGATCTTCAATCTTACCTTTGTTTTAGGCTTTGGAATGGACGTGGACGGAGTTGCTATTGCAACCGTGCTTGCAAATCTGATCAGTTCTGTGATCTTGTTTGTTTTGTTGTTGAACACCAAGCTGGTTATCCGGGTTCGATTTTCCGAGCTGCGTATCCATGGCGACGTATTGCTGAAGGTTCTAAAGATAGGGATTCCGGCAGGTGTTCAAGGTATGGTCTTTTCCTTTGCAAATATCATCGTTCAGTCGGCGGTCAACAGCTTGGGGACAACGATTATGGCAGCCTCCTCGGCAGCATATAATCTGGAGATCTTTTCCTATTATGTTATGAATTCCTTTGGACAGGCCTGTACTACCTTTGTGGGACAAAATTATGGGGCGGGAAAAAATGACAGGTGCCGTAAAACATTAAAATTATGCCTCTTACAAAGCGCTTTCAGCACCGCTGTCTTGTGCGGCGTGATTCTTTTGTTCAGCCGGCAGCTTCTGGGAATCTTTAATTCAGATCCGGACGTCATTGCCTATGGACGGATTCGTTTGGAATACCTCTTTTTTGCCTATATCTTTAGTTTTGCACAGGAGACCCTGTCCGGTTATCTGCGAGGCTTTGGCGTGTCGTTTATTCCGGCCTTGTGTGCGATCGTGGGCATCTGCGGTGTGCGGCTGACATGGATTTTTACGGTATTTAAGGCGGTTCCCACTTTTACTACGATCATGCAGGTTTATCCCATCAGTCTTGGTCTGACTGCGATTGTAATCCTGATCGTTACCATATTGGTAAAACCCTCTAAGCGTTTTTCGATTTCACGATAAGGAAAGGCATAGATGAAATCGTCTCCGAATAAAATAAAGTAGGAGGACGAGGCATGAGAGAAAAATTAACCATCGCATTTGCTGTTATCATTTTAATGATCATGATCCCGTATCTTGGTACGATGGCACTGACCGGGACGGTGGGAGCCGGTATTACTTCGATCGAAGAATTGGATACGGGAAAAACAGTTTCTCTCGAACTAGATGGACAATATGTGGTTTTGGACGTAGAGGCGTATCTGGCAGGAATCCTTCCGGCAGCAATGGACGGTTCCGAAGAACCGGAAACCTGGAAGGCATTGGCAGTCATTGAAAGAACCAATATATATAAACGTATGGAGGGACATGGAAATATTGACCAGAAAGATCTGGGAATGACATATCTGACCGAGGAAGAAATCCGGGAGCTTTGGGGAGAACGGAATTACGAGCCGGGTATGGAATTGGCAGAACAGGCGATTCTGGATACTGCCGGACAGACCCTTAAATACGATGGAGAGTGGATCGATGCCCTGTATCATCGGGTAAGTCCGGGAAATACGGTGAGTGCGGAGGAACTGCTTGGGGAAGCGGTTCCCTATCTGGTATCCGTCGCCAGTAGTCAGGATATTCAGTCTAAGGACTATATGAATATTTCTACTTTATCAAAGGAGGAGATTCAGGAGCTGACGATTACGGAACAGACCGAGCATGGATATGTCCGAAAGGTAATCTGTAACGGTGAGGAACTGACCGGGGAGGAAATGCAGGAACGGTATGGTTTGAGTTCCCTGAATTTTTATGTGGAGGATATGGGAGAAGAATACAGGATTGTATGCTTGGGAAAGGGACATGGTTTGGGGCTTAGTCTGTACGGAGCGAATGAGCTGGCAGGCCAGAAAAAAACCTACGAAGCGATTCTGCAATACTATTATCCGGGTACGCAGCTTGATTCGGAATGGAAGTAGCGGTCAGATGAAAAGCAGGAAAGAAAGCCTTTACTTACATAGATGATAGGTGTATCATAGAAGAGATACGAATGGATAAAACGATTGAGAATCAGCACATATACCAAGAAAGACAGGAAAGCAGAGAATGAAAATGGGAAAAAAGATAGGACTCACCCTGATTTGTTTGTGTATACTGACAGTACTGTGTATGGGAGGTATTTGGAAGACAGATAAAAAAAGGGACGGGCTTGATCGGATAGAAAACGAAACGCAAAATCGGGAGGCAATAAGCCAATCCGTAGAAGGTACTACAGAGATCACACAGGCGCAGGAGGCAGTCCGCATAAATGAGACTATAGAGGGAAGCCTAATGGATTTCGAGGATTATTCTCAGGCGCCGGCTAGTAATGGTTCACCGTATTATATCAAGGTAAACCGGCTGCAAAATGTAGTTACCGTATATGCGTTGGATGAGAATGGTTATTATACGAGACCCGTTCGGGCAATGGTTTGTTCCGTAGGCATGAATGGCGGAACACCGACGGGAACCTTTACTACAGAGGATAAGTATCCGTGGCGGTCTTTGGTCGGCGGTGTTTACGGGCAGTATGCATATCGGATCGAGGGGCATATCATGTTTCATTCCGTTCCCTATTATACCATGAATAAGGGTGATCTGGAGAGCGAAGAATATAATAAGCTCGGAGAGGCGGCCTCTTTGGGCTGTGTTCGTTTATCGGTCATTGATGCAAAATGGATCTATGAGAATTGTCCGGAAGGGACTTTGGTTAAGATCTATGACAGTGTGTATGCCGGACCTTTGGGCAAGCCTGTGGCGGAGCAGTTGAATCTGGAAGATGAACGCTCCGGCTGGGATCCGACGGATTTAGATGCCGCTAATCCGTGGAATGTAGAAGGAGTACGGATCGTGGGCGGTGGGAGCATGACGCTGGAACGTGGCTGTACCTATTCCCTTACGGATGGCATTCATGCGTTAGACGAGAATGGAAACGATATAACTTCACAGATGATCGTAGAGAATGATGTAAACATTATGGCGGCCGGTGATTATTCCGTTACATATCGAGTTGTTAGCGAAAGCGGAAAAGAGGCAAGTGTGACCTATCCGGTTCGGGTGATCGATACAATACCGCCGGAGCTTTCTGTGGCGGAGGGAAGGATCTTTTTGAATCATTCAGATGCGGCAGAGCATAACATAACGGATGCATTATGCCGGAACATCACGGTTCAGGATTTAGGATCTCCGTTGAGCAAGTCCTGTATCCAGATGGATCTTTCTGCACTGGAGGGGCAGACTTGCGGAAGATATTCCGTGCGGATATGGGCAGAGGATATGGCGGGAAACCGTTCAGATGAACAAACGATAACAGTCTATCTGGACAGAGAAGCACCGACCATTTCCCAGCCGGAAAAAACGGAATTTTCAGGAGCGACGGAGGAAGAGATCCGGAAGCAGCTAGAGGCAGCGATTCCCATTCAGGATAATTACAGCGGTGTAGAACAGCGACATTTTTCATGGGTAAAACGGGCAGATGGAACTTGTACGCTTCTGGTAACGGCAAAAGACGGTTATGGGAATGTCAGCAGTAAATTTTTTGATGATTTGATAATTTCTTGTGAATCCAATGAATAATTTCATTTCCTCAGGTAACACTAGTACCAGAGGTGATGAAAATGAAGAAATCCGTAGCGGAATTTTTTAAGGCAAATGGATTCTACGTATCCTTTGGAGTGGGTGTGGTTGCGTTAGTGGCTGCATTGGCTGTATATAATGTGAATTCCGGCAAAGACAAGCAGCAAAATCAGGAGATAAACCTGAATGAGCCGACGCAGGAAGAAGTTGCGAATGCAAATGCTGAGGTCACAGAGGAAATACAGAGTACAGTAGCAGATGGCGATATGGATGTGCCTATGGATATGTGGAAGACGGATGCACAGGATGAGGCGGCAAATGATACAGAGCATGAAGATACGGACATTACGTCTACAGAAGCAGTAGCGGCTGTAGCGGAAGAAGCACCGGAGGCGGAAGAAGTGATTTCCAATGATGCTCAAAGCTTTATTCCTCTGGAGGGACTGAGCTTTGAAGGCGTGGAAGAGGTCACGATGCCGGTGCTGGGCAATACGATCCTGCCATACAGTATGGATACCACTGTATATTTCAAGACACTTGGAACCTATCGTTGCAATCCGGGAATGCTGTTGCAAGCTCCCGCAGGAACGGATGTAGTATCAATTTGGCATGGACAGGTAACGAATATTCAGGATACAAAGGAATACGGAACGGTAGTTACTGTGGATCTTGGAAGCGGGTATCAGGTTTCATACGGACAGTTACAGGATATACGGGTAGGACTTGGTGATGAAGTATGGAACGATACGATTCTGGGAACGGTTGCAGAACCCACATCGTATTATGAAAAGGAAGGCTCTCATTTATATCTTTCTGTGACAAAGGATGGAGAGACTATGAATCCAATGGATATTATACAAGTTGAATAGAATGTGAGCGGATAAGGCTTTTTGAAAAAATCGCTGCTGGTATAGTGCCGCAGCGATTTTTTGTTTGCTTTGTTTTTTGCCGCCCTGTTTTGGCATAAGAAGAACGGTTTAAGTATTTGCCAAATTATATATACTATAGTATACTACATATTGAAACGTTTTATTTTCCACTATGAAATCGTATTATATACTGTAAGCATTGGAATTACCAGAGGTCATAAGGAATGAAAAAAGAAATTCAAATAGAAGATCATATCATTTCAGAAACCAGCCAGACATATATCATAGCAGAGATGTCCGGCAATCATAATATGGATATAAACCGGGCAAAATCCATCATCAGGGAAGCCGCCGCTGCTGGTGCTGATGCTGTCAAAATGCAGACCTATACCGCAGATACGATTACGATCGACTGCGATTCCGAAATTTTTCAGGCCGGCGGATTATGGAAAGGACGCACGCTCTATCAATTATACTCGGACGCCTACACTCCGTGGGAATGGCAGAAGGAACTAAAGGAATATGCGGCGGATGTGGGAGTTGACCTGTTTTCCTCTCCTTTTGATTTGACCGCAGTGGACTTTTTAAATGATCTAAATATGCCTGCCTATAAAATTGCTTCTTTTGAGATCAATGATATACCATTTATTCGGAAAATTGCCAGATTGGGAAAACCTATTATTATGTCAACGGGCATTGCTTATCTGGAGGATATTGATTTAGCCCTCCGTACTTGTAAAGAGGAGGGAAACGAACAAGTAATCCTGTTAAAATGTGTTTCTGAATATCCGACCCCTTTTGATGAGATGAATTTAAGAGCGATTTCAACCCTTTCCCAAGTCTTTCATTGCCTGGTAGGACTTTCTGACCACAGTATGGGTACGGAAGCCGCTGTCGCCAGTGTGGCGTTGGGTGCGAAAGTAGTAGAAAAACATCTGACGTTACGACGGAAGGATGGGGGACCGGATGCTGCGTTTTCTATGGAGCCGGAAGAGTTTGCCGAGATGACCAGACAAATCCGTAATATCGAAAAAGCGCTTGGCAGTGCGCAATATGCCTTGAGCGACAAACAGATAGCGGAAAGAAAGACAGCCCGCTCGTTATTTGTCGTTGAAGACATAAAAAAGGGCGAAACATTTACAGAAAAAAATGTCCGTTCCATTCGTCCAAACAATGGACTACATACAAAATATTATGAAAAAATATTAGGCCAGACAGCCAAATGTGATATAAAAAAAGGAACTCCTATGGACTGGAAATATCTAGCTTAACTTACTACTATGTACGATCCGCAGTATGATTTTTATTTGATGCAGAAACGTCGGTGCTGACAGCAAAAGAATACGGGAGAATGAAATGGAAGAAAAAGATAATATGGAAGCGATGTACATAGCGGCAGTCAGACAGCTTCGTACAATCGTATTTGAGATAAACTACATAACGGGAAAAAATTATTGCTCACCGCTTTTTGATGAGTTTTTTGGCATTTCTACGATTCCCAGTGAAGATTTTACTGTCAATGAGGAAACCCGTAAGATTTTGTATGAAGAAGACATAGAATTATACAAAAGCCTGTTCATAAAAAAGGATGGGGAGAGGTCAGTTATCTGCCGGTTTGTGACGAAAGAGGGAAAGATCAACTGGTATCGGGTTATCATACAGTATTTCTATGGAGAAGACGGCGGCTTGGAACGGGTGATCGGTACGATGAAGGATGTCAGTGACGAAATTCGTTCTTCGGCAGAATTGAAATATCATCAGGACTATGATATTTTGACCGGTGCGGAAAATTTTGCACGGTTCAATCAAGAAGCGG
Organism: uncultured Lachnospiraceae bacterium; assembly: GCA_947589055.1. GTDB lineage: Bacteria > Bacillota > Clostridia > Lachnospirales > Lachnospiraceae > CAG-632. Next base: position 49,804 of record CANPZL010000009.1, read on the forward strand.
AACGCCTTCTGACTTGGGATAACGGACACCGATACGCCCTGATCGTTATGGATATTGAGAAATTTAAGGTGATAAATGATTTGTATAATATGCGTGTAGGAGATCTGGTACTTATACATATCGCAGATGTTTTGCGGGAAATGGTACGGGATCCGAATGTGTTTTGCCGTATGCACAGCGATGTCTTTTGTATCTGTAGTATGTATGAAACAAAGGGTGACATCATAAGATTTATTGAGAAATTAAAGAAGCAGATAGAAATCAACGGATTCGATTTTGAGATAAAGACTTCCTATGGCGTATACCTGCCGGAAATCGACGATTCCCTTTCTGTAAACCTGATGTGTGACAGAGCGGCTCTGGCAAAAAAGGCGATCAAGGATAATGCCATGCAGTTTTGTGCATTTTACGATGAAGAATATCGAAATGAAATCGTGAAAAATACTAGGATTGAAGGTGAAATGACAAAGGCGTTAGGCGATAAGCAGTTTGTCATGTACTTACAGCCAAAGGTGGATTTGGAAACTGGCCGCATTGTAGGTGCGGAAGCGTTGACCAGATGGCGGCATCCGCAGAACGGAATGCTGCAGCCAAATGAATTTATTCCGCTGTTTGAGAAAAACGGTTTTATCCTGCGGTTAGATGAATATATGTGGGAAGAGGCTTGTAAAGCGTTGCATGACTGGAAGCAGGCGGGAAGGCATATGATACCGGTTTCCGTAAATGTATCCCGGTATCATATTTATAATCATAACGTGGAACGGATTTTAAAAGAGCTTCTGGATAAGTATGATCTAATGCCGGAGGCGCTTTCACTGGAAATTACCGAAACCATGTTTTTCAACAATGCGGATAAATTATATTCCATGTTGAATCGGTTAAGGGAAATGGGCTTTCGTCTGGAGGTAGATGATTTTGGCTCCGGGTATTCGTCCCTCAATATGCTGCGAGATGTTCCGGTGGATGTGCTAAAGATTGATAAGGGATTTTTGGATAGTACGTTAACATCAGAAAAAGGTAAGATCGTGATCCGGCATACGATTGCTATGGCAAAAGAGCTGCAGCTAAAGATTATTGCAGAGGGTGTTGAAACGGAAGAGCATGTAAAGTTTTTAAAGGATTCCCATTGTGATGTAGCCCAGGGCTTCTATTTTGCACAGCCAATGCCGTTAGAAGAATTTAATAAACTGGATTTTTAGCAGGTATCTGTTGACATCAGTATATGGCTGTTGTATAGTACTGATTGTGCCGGGGAATGATTCGCTATGAATGTTCCTCTCTTTGAATAGGATAGCAATAAACGAACATAATGTAAGGAAAAGGAGATAAGAAGATTATGTTTGATAAGATGAGAGAAATTATTTCTGAGCAATTAGGAGCTGACGCAAATAACATAGAAATGGGAACCTCATTTAAGGATGATCTGGATGCGGATTCTCTGGATCTATTTGAACTGGTAATGGCAATCGAAGATGCTTTTAATGTAGAGATACCTGCCGATGAAGTAGGGGACTTAAATACAGTAGAAGATGTGATTGAATATTTAAAAGGACTTGGCGTGGAAGCCTAAGTCTTGAATCATGAAAATAGAATAACAGAAGGAATAAAACCGCCCGCCCTGCTTTTTTTGCAGGGCGGGCGATTTTTCCTTTATTGAATGGTTTCTGTTCTCTAAAACAGCTTGGTTATGTATCAGCCTAATACAACTTCTACGTTGTGTTCCTTACCGTCTGAAAATGCAGGAACTACGTTTCCATCAATAGCAGCTCCGTCAACGGTTACGCTCTTAACGCCCTTGCTGACATGAGAAGGATTGCTTACAGAAATGTTGTAGGTTGCATTACGGAACTGACGAATTGCTGTAAATCCGTCCCAAGCGGAAGGAATAGAAGGATCGATCTTCAAACCATTATAGTCCGGAATGATACCTAACATATACTGGGAAACTGCAACGAAATTCCATGCTGCGGTACCGGTCAGCCAGCTGTTCTTTGCCTCGCCGAAGCGCCCCGCATCCTTACCTGCGATCATCTGCGCATATACATAAGGCTCGGTTCTGTGCAGGTCGGAAATATCCTCTAAGTAAGCCGGTGCAATCTTGGAATAATACTCAAATGCTTTGTCGCCATGTCCTACATATGCTTCCGCACATATAATCCATGCGTTGTTGTGGCAGAAGATACCGGCATTTTCCTTATAGCCTGCCGGATAGGTAGAGATTTCACCGTATTCAATATAGTACTTGGTAAATGCAGGATTATTTAATACAAGACCATGCTTGCAGTTCAAATACTTGTCCACACTTTCCAATGTTTTTAAGTCATAACCCTTATCTTTGCCGATTTCCGACATAACAGCAAAGCCTTGTGGTTCAATAAATATCTTGCCTTCATCATTATCCTTGGAGCCAACCTTGCGTCCCAGGTCGTCGTAAGCACGCAGGAACCATTCTCCGTCATAACCGTGTTCAACAATGATTTCTTTCATCTTGTCGATCTCGGCCTGTGCTTTAGCGGCAGCGTCATTCATTCCCTTATACTTGCAAAGGGCAACATATTCCGGGCCGGCATAGGTAAACAGCGTTGCTACGAATAAGCTTTCTGCTACTTTGGAATATTTGTCATCTCCATACTTTGGAGAGGTCCAAGTCTGGAAGCTCTCACCCGGTGTATTTGAGAAGCAGGAAAGGTTCAGACAGTCATTCCAGTCTGCACGCATACTAAGCGGAAGTCCGTGAGGGCCTACGTTGTTTACAACCCGATAGAAGGATTGTTGTAAGTGATGCATCATAGGCTGTGCCAGCGAAGCGTCATTCCGATAAGGAACCATCTCGTCCAGAATGCTGTAATCACCGGTTTCTTTGATATATGCGGCAGTCGAAAGGATCATCCAAAGCGGATCGTCAGAGAAATCACCGCCAACTGCATCGTTTCCTTTCTTCGTCAAAGGCTGATACTGATGGAAGCAGCCGCCATCTTCAAACTGTGTAGCAGCCAGATCTAAGATACGTTCCCTTGCCCGATCCGGAATCTGATGAACGAAGCCAAGTAAGTCTTGGTTGGAATCCCGGAATCCCATACCACGTCCGATACCGCTTTCAAAATAAGAAGCGGAGCGTGACATATTGAAGGTTACCATACATTGATACTGGTTCCAGATGTTTACCATACGGTTCATCTTGTCATCCGGTGTATTTACGGTATATTTTGAAAGGAGGTCTGCCCAGCTTTTCTTTAATTCTGCGAGTGCAGCGTCTACCTTTTCGGCAGTATTAAACTGCTCGATCATTGCATAAGCTCTTGACTTATTCATAGTGCCGTCCGCATTGAATTTCTCTTCCTGCGGGTTCTCTACATAACCAAGGATAAATACCAGATCCTTCGTTTCTCCCGGAGCCAAGTTGATCTTTAAACAATGAGAAGCAATGGGCGACCAGCCATCTGCCTTTGAATTATTAGACCGGCCTGCCAATACAGCCTGCGGATTCTCAAATCCGTTATATAAGCCCATAAAGCTTTCCCGGTCACAGTCATATCCTTCGATTTCAGCATTTACTGTATAAAATGCGAAATGATCCCGGCGTTCTTTATATTCTGTCTTGTGGAACAGGGTAGAACCCTCAACCTCGACTTCACCGGTGTTAAAGTTCCTCTGGAAATTCGTGGAATCATCTTCTGCATTCCATAAACACCACTCTAAGAATGAAAACAGTTTGAATTCCTTTGGTGAAGTACCTTCATTCTTTAAGGATACCTTCTGAACCTCCCCTTTATAATTATTCGGTACAAAGAAAGTAACCTCTGCTTTCAGACCGTTGCTCTTGCCGCTGATAACGGTATAGCCCATACCATGACGGCACTCATAGTATTCCAATTCTTTTTTCACCGGAGACCAGCCCGGAGACCAGATATTATCGTCCTCATTGATGTAAAAATAACGTCCGCCCATATCAACCGGAACATTGTTATAACGGTAACGGGTAATCCTTCTGAGACGTGCGTCCTTATAGAAGCTGTAACCGCCGGCGGTATTTGAAATCAGTGAGAAGAAGTCTTGATTTCCTAAGTAATTGATCCAAGGATACGGTGTCTTAGGATTCGTGATAACGTACTCTTTGTTTTGATCGTCAAAATAACCGAATTTCATGAATGTATGTACCTCCCTTTGTTCTAGCAGGTCTGCGATAGACCTCATGTACCATCTATTATATATTATTCATGGGATAAAAACAAGAAAAAGTAGGCATAAAAAAAGCCATTTTATTATATTCAGCCATGCAGTTTTTTCTGCATGGCTGAAGACAAAATAACTAAGAAAGAACAGTATAGAAATGCTGGGTAACCGTTTTGCTTGCTCCCGGTGCCAGTTCCTCATAGCCGGTATCCTCTGGAGACAGAGGAAGATTCGGTGCATCGATCATCCACGACATCGGTTCCGGACAAAAATACCCTTTCTCTCCCCAGTCATTCCATATGATCCAGAATCGGTAATCACGTGAAACCTCATAGCGGATCTGTTTTCCGGATGCTATGTCAGAAGCAACGATACCGTAAAACGGTTTTTCGTCCATTTCGCCCATTTCGGCATAATAGACATCGTTGTTGATGATCTGCTTTACCGGAACCATGGAGCCGGTGAGATACTGCTTATCATGATTATCCAGTGGCATAAAAACACCGGTTGGAAGGCAGCGGTCATTTAACTGCCATTTTTCACCAATGGGCACATAAAGACGCATATCCTCGCCCTTGCCATCAGAAGTAAAGGGAGCCATCATGGTGGTATGGGTACATACGCCATAGGGCATCTGAACGGAAGAGAGGTTTGTCATGGTAAAGGCATATTCCAGACCCTGCTCCGATAGCTGAAAGGTGAATTCCGCCTTAAACTTTATAGGAAGATATTGGAAATATTCATCGTTTTCATCATAAAGGTATTCCGTTTTTGCTATGGCTTTCTCTCCGGCAGTCTGAATGTCTACGACCGTGTAGGGACGTTTATGTAAAAACCCATGAATGAAATTACCCAGCTGGGTTTCGTTTACAGGCAACTGATATACCGCATCGCTGGTTTTTAACCTTCCACCGTTGAGACGGTTAGGAAGATAGAGGGAAGGAAGTCCATATACCTCCGGCGCCTGTTTTATATCTTCTATTGTAACTGAGTCATGAAAACGGAAGATCTCAATATCGTTTGTCTCATCTCGGAGCCGGATGACATTGCTTCCGATTCCCGGTGCGATCATGGCCAGATAACCACCGGCCCTTAATTCAATACAGGCTTCGCCTTTATACTTTATATTGTTTGCACTTGTTAGATTCATAGTAAAACCTCCCTTTATATTCAGGTATTGATATTGGTCATTGAGAAGTCGTGTTGAAATGTCTAGTCAAAACGAATGGAATACAACATTAGTATAACATATAATGATTGGAAAAGCACTAAAAATTAAGGGTATTTTAGAAAATATAGGATTAGGGATAGTTATTTTAAATGAAACGTGCTATAATAATTCCGCTTATTAAATGGTGAAGGTAACATACAGATAGAACAGTGGCCGCCTTATACCTCCTCAGGTGGTATGTTGTACCATTGAAAGAAAGGAAACACAAGCATGTCTCTTGATTATAAGAGAAACTATAAAATAATGCTAAGGCGTCGAAAAATCATAATGATTTCTGTGATTGTAACGGTTTTTGTCTGTGCCTCGTTTGCGGTTTTGTATTTTCGATATTGGGCAGGTGAAGATCAACAGACGCAGCAGGATACAGAGCAACCCATAGAGATTTCTTCGGAAACCACCTCTGAGATGAAGCAGACAGAAGCAACCGGCGCAAAGAAAGGGAAGGCACTTACCCGTCAGCCGATTTATTTATATACGATCGGGACTGCAAGAGTGGAATTTCAGCAGTCGACGGAACGGACATACAGATTATCGGAGGAAACCGTTTCGGATTCTTATTTTGACGATGCGTTGTTTATTGGGGATTCCCGTACAGAAGGTTTCATGCTGTATACCAGCTTAAGTAATCTTCATGCGTATTGTTCTAAGGGCTTAAGCGTATCCCGAATCTATACGGATACGATTGTTCCCATGGAAGACGGGCGGACGGTTACTGTAATGGAAGCCCTTCAGGAACAGTCATATGCGAAAATATATATCATGTTTGGTGTTAATGAGCTGGGCTGGCCTTATGATGATCTATTCCGGGAACAGTATTCCAAGCTGATAAAGGATATTAAGACATTGCAGCCGGACGCACTGATATATGTGCAGAATATCATACCAATCGCTGCTTCCCGTTCTGCCACCGACCCGATTTACAACAATGAAAACGTGAATCGGTTTAATGGGATTATTCAGGAGATCTGTCAGGAGCAGGCTGTGATTTATCTGGATGTTGGTTCTGCCCTGTCTGATGAAAACGGTGCCTTACCGGAAGATGCCAGTCCCGATGGGGTTCATTGTAATCGGGAATACTGCGAAGTATGGCTGGATTATCTGCGGAATCATACATATGTATTGGAATAAAGAAGAATGCATTTAAGCAAAGGAGTAAGAGAATGAAAACAGTGAAAATAATAAAACAAACAAAAAGATTCATGACGTCCGTACTGCTTCTGGGTCTGGTCATGACGTTACTGGCAGGTTGTTCCTCTCAGACGGTGATCGATACAGGAGCATTGGCAGACGATCTGTATGCCGGCGTTACCTGGAAGGATCAGTTAAGCGAGATTGAATTAAATAAAGCTCTTTCCGTATATGGTATCAGTGCAGATGCCGTGGTATCCGGTAAGGTATATATGGGAACAAATGCAACAGCAGAGGAAATTGCTGTGTTAGAGGCTGCGGATGCCGAACAGGCAAAGGATGTCAAGGCAGGGGTAGAAGGAAGAATAGAAGCGCAGTTGACTTCTTTCCAAAGCTATAATGCGGCTGAGGTTCCCAAGCTGGAGGATCCGGTACTTGAAACCAGAGGCAATTATGTGATTCTTTGCGTTTGTGATAATCATTCTGAAGCGGAGGATATTATTTCAAGCTGGTTTGAGAAGTAGTTGTTGAGGCTTTTGCCTGAATGTCCAGAAGGTACTGGCGTGCCTGTCTATATTTATCCATTCGTCTGGTATCCTCTATGGTAAGAAAGCTTAAGCGTTCCCGGTTCAGATTGTCGTGCAGGTCATAGAGCTTTACCTGAAGGGCAAGAGGGTTATCGGCAAGCCTGCGGATATAATCTTGATAGGGGACATGCGAGTCTCTTGTGAGAAGTCTCAATGCGTCTAAAATGGAGGGCGAAAAGCCTTCTGTTTCTAACATTTCTATGGAAATCGGAGTATCCTCGACTACATCATGCAGAACACCGCAAATCATCTCGTCTATAGTTTTGCCGGCAAGCATTACCCGTAGAGGGTGAAGAATATATGGCTTTCCGGCTTTGTCAAGCTGGCCTCTGTGGGCCTCGACTGCGATGGCAATAGCTTTTTCCAGCATGCGTATCCTCCTGATAATATGAAAACAGAATGAATAGTTATAGATAATATCCCATATATCTGATTGCATTATACAATGCATTCCAAAGGAATACAATAAAAAATCAAGGATTCTGTATTCGCTTTGGAAGCGTGATCTTGAATGATAGGAAGCGTTGCAAGTAACTCCTGCTTTAAGGGAAGAAGAATACATAAAGGGCCATTGCCGGCTTCATCAATCATCGTGATCGACTGATAGGGGATACCGTCTTGTTCAAAGTGTTCGGCTGGAAGAAATTCCACTGCGTGATTGGCATAGATTGTTAATACGGGCGTGTCCGGCATAACAGACGTATGGACGGACGATTGCTTAGGAAGCTGTAAGGAATAGCTTAATTCCAACGGTGCAAAATAAGTGATACTGCGGTTGAGACCGTAACTAAGATACCCGTCGGGGAATAGCTGGTTGAATATATCGGTTGCCCATAACTGCTCTTGGTCGTCCAGATCATTCTTTTGAATCTGCCAAACATAGAGCCAATGCCGGAAATCTTGTGTCGGACAGCTAAGTCTATCTGCCAAAGAGGAAGAAAGAAGAAAATAGCAGGGCTTGTCAGTGACAAATTCCAAAGTGATCTGATCGCAGTCAGCCGCATAGGAGGAATGGCAGGGATTGCTGCTATATAAATGGAACTCCAGGATAACGGGAAGCGGCTGTCCGGTCTGATGAATCAGAGAAAGGGTTAAATCGTCGGAAGAAGAAAATGAATGACAGTAAATGTATAGGAGAAAAAGAGGAAGCCCCAATGTAAAAACCGGGATCTGAATCAGAGCATGATTCAGAGCATGGAACAGGGTATGAATCAAAGATTTTAGCGGCATAAGAATTCCTTTCAGATATTTTGTAAGAAATAAATCAGAAATAATAAAATTGTTCTTAAAAATCATTTTATATACTATCGTTAGAATATCATATGAGAGAAAATAAGTAAAGTAAAAATTTACAAACAATCGCAGAACTATTTTAAAAAATGGGCATAGGATATTTTATAAGTGAAATATTAACAGGTCAGCAGTCGTAATATCACATAACGCACGACTGGAAACAGCCAAAGGAAAATGAATAATATACCAGTTCGTCGACTGCTTTGTATATAGGGAATGCACCGCAGGAGCGTCGTTTCCAAGTGCCTGTGGTGCATCGCCCGGAATATACAGTTCAGAAAGGAAATGGATATGAATTATACATATATTTTGGAATGTAGTGATAAAAGCCTATATACAGGGTGGACGACGAATCTGGAGAAGCGGTTGAAGGCGCATAATCTGGGAACCGGTGCAAAATATACCCGGAGCAGAAGGCCCGTCAGGCTGGTTTATTATGAAGAATTTGCAACCCGGAAAGAGGCCATGAAACGGGAGTACGCCATTAAGAAACTTTCTCGAAAAGAAAAAGAAGCACTGATTTTAAGTAAGGGGACCCCGCTGCAGGTGGAAGGAAGGAATTGATACGATACGATGAAGGATAAAAGGAGTAAAAGGGACAAAAGAATTGCGGCATTCGTCTTATTTTGTCATGCAATGCCAGTGATAGGTGCTGTTTTTGCTGTTATCGTCTCCCTTTTAATCTTGACGACAAGGAACCGGCAGGAAGAAGAAGCGGTCAAGGAAGGCGGCATTAACAACCTTTTGCAAATGCTGGATTATATTGAACCTATCGAGTCAGCGGCTGAAGAATTTCCGGAGCTGGATATTCAGGAGGATTATTTAACGGTGAATGAGTATTCCAGACCGGGAACAAAGCTTGGAAAAGTGAACCGGATCGTGATCCACTATACTGGGAATCCGGGAACTACTGCAAAAGCCAATCGGGATTATTTTGAAAGCCTGGCGGAAAATCCGGTGACCTCCGCCAGCAGTCATTTTGTGATTGGATTGGAGGGAGAAATCATTCAATGCGTTCCGTTGAATGAGATTGCCTATGCGTCCAATAAGGCAAATACTGACAGCATCTCCATTGAATGCTGTCACCCCGGTGAGTCTGGAGAATTTAATGTTGAAACTTATAATCAGTGCGTAGCATTAACTGCACGTCTGTGCTGTTATTATCATCTGGATCCGGAAACGGATGTAATCCGGCATTATGATGTAACCGGAAAGGAATGTCCGATCTTTTATGTAGAACATCCGGAGGAATGGGAAATGTTTTTAGGCTTTGTAAAGGAGCAGGTGCAATCCTTAGAGGATTAGGCAAAATCAAAGCTTAAAGGTAATGATAACAGGTTTTTTCAGATGCTGTCCTCCTTTTGAACGAACTTTGGTCGTGATATTAAGATGATAGGAAACGCCTTCGGCAAAAGGCTCCAGCGGTGCGACTTCTATTAGATTATTCTCTATGTCATAGCGGATATTGGTTTTTACCAATGCACCGGCTTCGTTTGTCAGGTACATATTCGTATTGTTCACTGTGGAAGGCTTCAAGGGTGTATTAAATTTCACTTTCCATATAAAACTTCCGGTCTTAAAGGCAAGGCTTTGATGAACCTTGTCATGCAGTTCCTCCGGAACATCTTCAATATTTAAATATTGTGTTGCCATAGTAAACCTCCAAAAGTCAAATATACTCTCTGTTTTTATTATACGGATTCTTTTTGCGAAATACAACTGCAAATAAAAACGCACATAAAATAAAAAACCGCTTGCGAAACGATCGAGAAACAAGTATTCTCTACATAGAGATTTCCGGCTGGTGAAAGAACGCTCCACCGGAAGGAAAGAAGGAAGCGACCATGAATAAGATTAGTTGGAAACCGGGGAATATGCTGTATCCCCTGCCGGCTGTGCTGGTAACCTGTAGAGATAAGACCGGAGCAGATAATGTATTAACGGTAGCTTGGACTGGGACTGTATGTTCGGATCCTGCTATGCTTTATATTTCTGTCAGACCGGAGCGGTATTCCTATCCAATGATAAAGGAAACCGGTGAATTTGTAGTGAATCTGACAACGGAGGAATTGGTTCATGCAACGGACTATTGCGGGGTTCGCTCAGGAAGAGAGGAAGATAAGTTTGCGGCTGCCGGACTGACAAAGGGAGAAGCACAGAAGATAAATGCACCGATTATTATGGAAAGTCCGGTCAATATTGAGTGCCGGGTAAAGACGGTTATGCCTTTGGGAAGTCATGATATGTTTCTTGCTGAAGTCGTGAATATTCAGGTGAGCGAGGATTATTTAAATGAAAACGGTGCCTTTTCCTTAGCTGATGCAGGACTGCTTGCCTATTCCCACGGGCGGTATTACAGTATGGGTCAGGAGCTTGGTTCCTTTGGCTATTCTGTGCGGAAGAAGGGATAGAGGATGGACAACATAATTCTGATAGGAATGCCGGGATGTGGGAAAAGTACTATTGGTGTAGTATTGGCAAAGGTGATAGGGTATGAGTTTACGGATTCTGATCTTTTGATTCAAAAGCAGGAGGGAAAGCTGCTTCGGGAACTGATTGCAGAGCGAGGGGAAGAAGGCTTTCTCAAGGTGGAAGAGAAGATAAATGCCGGATTACAGGTGGACCATCATGTGATCGCCACCGGCGGCAGCGTGGTATATGGAAAACGGGCGATGCAGCATTTTCAGGAAATCGGTACAATCGTATATTTAAAGCTCTCCTATCCAAGTATTTGCAACCGGCTGGGGAATATCCGGCGGCGTGGCGTAGTCTTGCGGGACGGACAAAGCCTGAAGGACTTATATGATGAACGAATTCCGCTGTATGAGAAATATGCGGATTGTATTGTTGACGCAGAAGGATATGGCGTTGAGGAACTGATGGAACAGGTAGTACAGACCTTAGAACAGTATAAGGAACGATCGAAATAATAATGCCCAAAAACGAATATTTTCTTGAAACCATTTATAAAATACGGTATAATCAATATGCAGGATCCTTATAAGAATCTAATAAAAATGTAGGAAAGGAGATACCTGCAAATCAAAATTCAAACCCGACTCCCCATCTCTTAGTCGGGTATTTTTTTGCCCTTTTTAAGAATCAAATGATCTGGAACTGTTCGGCAAGCAACAGCCAATTTCCACGGAAAAACCGCATAAGCTGCCAGTACCCCATTCCGTTTAGTTGATATTCCTTTACCAGATTGAATTTCGCCTGAAGGCTTCGGACATCTTCAAACCATACTTCGTGTTCCGTTCCGTCGGCATTATAAGTGAAGTAAGGGGACATAGCGGTTTCGTCAAATTGTATGACAGCACCGTTAGCCACTGCAATCGTGATCGCTTCGACATTTCCGATCGTCGTTGCGGCAGTGGTGCCTCGTACATAAGGAAGCGGCCAATCATAACCATAGTTTGGAATGCCAAGATTGATTTTTTCTTTCGGGATTCGGGTAAGCGCATATTCCACCACCTGACGGACGTTGTTAATCGGAGCAACCGCAAGCGGAGGACCGTAAGTATAGCCCCATTCATAGGTCATAAGCAGTACCTCGTCTGCCGCCTCGCCCAGTAACGCATAGTCCTTTCCTTCATATAATAAACCGGGTTGATCGTCGCTGGTTTTCGGAGCAAGGGCGACTGTAACCGGATAACCCAGTGTGTGAATAGCGGTGCGTACCTCAGCAACGAAATCAGCAAAGGCGATCCTGTCCTCTGCCAATATGAATTCAAAGTCAATGTCTACCCCCTGAAACCCCTTTTGCGTCACCGTGTTTTCCAGATTTGCAATCAGGTTTTCACGGGCAGATGCATTGTTTAATATGACAGAAATTAAATAGTTATTGAATTGCCCGCTGGCATCAAACGGGGTCAAGGTAAGAAAAGGAGCCACCTGCTTTTCTAGTGCCTGACGGATTAGAAAGGTATCGTCAATGATAGGAGGGACCAGCGTTCCGTCGGTTGTAAACCCATAGGAAAACACAGACAGACGGCTAAGATACGGTAGCGTTTCATTTAATACCCAAGCATTGATAAATGGATAGGCGTACCCGTTGACTACTGCCGGCGTAATAGTCACGGTTTCGTTAGGAATCGACAGCAGCAATGCCTGACCGATCGTAAGGGTATAGGGAAAGATCAACTGATTATTATAGATAATGGTATCTGCCGGGATTTGGTAGGCAGCAGCAATCGAAGACACCGTTTCACCGGAAGTAACAACATGAATCTGCATAGGAAACCGCTTTTTTCTTTTAATATATGTAGAAAGAAAAAAGAAATGATAGAATTATCTTAAAAAAATAAATAAAAAAATATTAAAATCCAAAGGAAAGACTTTAACAAAAGAAAAAACTATGTTACAATGTCCACGTAAGCAATGAGCTGTGCGTAATCAGAAAAAAGCCAGCTTGTGTTGTGCTTGCACATAAAGAAACTGGCTTTTTTCTGATTACATAGGGCGAAAGCCCGTGAGCGAAAAACGAAGTTTTGCGCTGCACAGGGAAAGCAAAGGGCGAAAGCCCGTGAGCGAAAAACGAAGTTTTGCGCTGCACAGGGAAAGCAAAGGGCGAAAGCCCGTGAGCGAAAAACGAAGTTTTGCGCTGCACAGAGAAAGCAAAGGGCGAAAGCCCGTGAGCGAAAAACGAAGTTTTGCGCTGCGTACTTATGCAGATATAGTTCATCGGTAGAACGCTAGCTTCCCAAGCTGGAGAGGCGGGTTCGATTCCCGTTATCTGCTTTCTTTCAAAAAAGATTTGACATCTATTTTCTGTAAGCGTATACTTGCTAACAGAAAACGAATACACCAATGAACAAGAAGAGTAGGCATGCCCGAAGTGCAAAGAGAATCGTAGGCGGTGAGAGTACGGTGATGGAAGGTTTGCTGAATGGACTTGGGAGGGCGGCTTGAAATCCGGCAAAGCAGAGAGCGATCTGTGAAGAGGAGAGTAGATGCCGACGGGGTTCCTGCCGTTATCAGAAGGAGACATATTTCAGTATGTTAGAGTGGGTATGAATATACCAATTTGGGTGGTACCGCAGAAGTTTAGCTTTTGTCCCTGGGAACAGTGGCAGAGGCTTTTTTATTTGGAAAATATTCAGTTCCATTTTAGCGGCGATTATTAAAAATCAGAAAAGGAGACGAGAACATGATTAAGGAAGCGATCAACAAATTAGTCAACAACGAGGATTTATCTTATGACATGGCAAAGGAAGTCATGAATGAGATCATGAGCGGTGAGGCCAGTCAGGTCCATATGGGAGCCTATTTAACTGCCCTCCGTATGAAAGGGGAAACCATTGAGGAGATTACGGCAAGCGCAGAAGGGATGCGGGAGCATTGTGTACGCCTGCTGCATGATATGGACGTACTGGAAATCGTAGGAACCGGCGGTGATGAAGCGAATTCCTTCAATATCTCCACTGCATCTTCCATTGTTGTTTCCGCTTACGGGATTCCGGTAGCAAAGCATGGTAACCGCAGCGTATCCAGTAAATGCGGTGCGGCAGATGTTTTGGAGGCATTGGGCGTTAAGATCACCATCAGTCCGGCGGAAAGCGCACAGGTGTTAAAGGAGATCGGGCTTTGCTTCATGTTTGCACAGACCTATCATAATGCAATGCGGTTTGTAGCACCGGTTCGTAAGGAAATCGGAATCCGGACCATTTTCAATATTTTAGGGCCGCTGGGAAATCCTGCCGGCGCCAGCTATCAGCTTCTGGGGGTTTATGATGAAGCATTAGTAGAACCTTTGGCAAAGGTGCTGGTAAATCTTGGAGTAAAAAGAGGAATGGTGGTTTATGGACAGGATAAGCTGGATGAGATTTCATTAAGTGCAGATACGACCTGCTGTTCGATTCGGGACGGGAAACTGGAATCCTTTGTGTTGAATCCGGAGGACTATGGATTTCAAAAATGCAAAAAAGAGGATTTGGTTGGCGGAGGCCCGGAGGAAAATGCTGCTATCTTACGTTCTATCTTCAATGGTGAACAGGGCGCCAAAACGGACGCAGTTATTTTGAATTCCGCTGCCTGCATTTATATGTTGGAAGAGGATACAACAATGAAAGACGCAATCGCAAAGGCACGGGAGGTTATAAACAGCGGGAAAGCGATGGAGCAGCTGAACCGATTCATTGAGGCAACTAATCGTTTCTAACACATAGTAGAACGGGCAAAAAAGGATTGGTGAACCCTATGATATTAGACGACATTGTGGAAAAAACCAGACTTCGGGTAAAAAAGGATAAGCAAACCGTACCGGAAATGCAGATGATAAAGCTGGCCGAGCAGACACAGGGAAAGCTGCCGCCCTTTGCCTTTGAACAGGCATTAAAGGAAACAGACATAGGATTTATCTGTGAGGTGAAAAAGGCGTCTCCCTCTAAAGGGGTGATCGCAGAAGAATTCCCCTATGTACAGATCGCAAAGGACTATGAGCGGAGTAAAGCTGCCTGTATATCCGTATTAACGGAACCGGATTTTTTTCAGGGGCGGAATGAATATCTGATGGAAATAAGACAGGCGGTAGGGATTCCGATTCTGCGGAAGGATTTTGTCATTGATGCCTATCAGATTTATCAGGCAAAGGTGATTGGCGCAGATGCTGTCTTGTTAATCTGTGCCATTCTGGATACGGATACGCTAAGGGAATTTATCCGGCTTTGTGACCGATTAGGGCTTACCGCACTGGTGGAGGCCCACGATGAAGAGGAAATTGCTTCCGCATTGGCGGCAGGGGCCAGATTGATTGGCGTAAATAACCGGAATCTGAAAGATTTCACGGTAGACATTCATAACAGTATGCGTCTGCGAAAGCTGGTGCCGGAGCAGATATTGTTCGTGGCGGAGAGCGGGATAAAGACGACTGGCGATATTCAGGAATTAAAAAAAGCCGGAGTAAACGGGGTATTGATCGGTGAAACCCTGATGCGTGCTGCGGATAAGCCCCGTATGTTAAACCGGCTTCGAGGAACGAAGATCAAAATATGCGGATTAAGACGGGAAGAAGATATAGAAGCAGTGAACCGGTGGAGGCCGGATTATATCGGATTTGTCTTTGCCAATACGAAACGAAAGGTGACGGACCAGGAGGCAAAGCACTTAAAATCAATACTGGCGAAGGATATTACGGCAGTTGGAGTGTTTGTAAACGATACAGTAGAACATGTTGCGGCACTTTGCAGAGAAAAGGTAATTGATATGGTGCAGCTCCATGGAGATGAAGACGAGGCTTTTTTGACCGCATTACGAAAGGAGATTTCCTGTCCTATTCTTCGGGCAGTTCGGATAAAGGAGCAGGAGGATTTTCAGAAAGGGGAAGAAAGCAGTGCGGATTATGTGCTGTTGGATACCTATCGGGAGCAGATGTATGGCGGAACCGGCGAAACCTTTGATACGGATATGATCCCGGAAGGATACCGGCCCTATTTTCTGGCAGGAGGAATCTCGGCTGATAATGTGAAAAATCGGATTCAGGCGCTTCATCCCTATGCGGTGGATGTCAGCAGCAGTGTTGAGACGGACGGTAGAAAGGATCCGGAAAAGATTAGGGAAATCATAGAGAAAGTGAGAGAATGCAATGAGTGAAAAAGCAGGCAGATATGGTGAATATGGCGGACAATATGTACCGGAAACTCTGATGACCGCCGTGCATGAAGTGGAGCAGGCATATGAGCATTATAAGAACGATCCGGAATTTGTACGGGATTTAGACGAATTGATGCGAAACTATGCAGGAAGACCGTCCATGCTTTATTATGCGGAACGTATGACAAAAGATTTAGGCGGCGCTAAGATTTATTTGAAACGAGAGGATTTAAATCATACAGGTTCCCATAAGATCAATAATGTATTGGGTCAGGTGCTTTTGGCAAAGCGAATGGGAAAAACCAGAGTGATTGCGGAAACCGGTGCGGGTCAGCATGGTGTGGCAACCGCAACCGCAGCCGCACTTATGGATATGGAATGTGAGATATTCATGGGGAAGGAAGATACCGAACGTCAGGCATTAAATGTATACCGAATGGAGTTGTTAGGGGCAAAGGTTCATCCGGTCACCAGTGGTACGATGACCTTAAAAGATGCAGTGAATGAAACCATGCGGGAATGGTCGAAACGGGTAGATGATACCCTGTATGTGCTTGGTTCCGTAATGGGACCCCATCCTTTTCCGATGATTGTACGAGACTTCCAGAGCGTGATCGGAAAAGAGATCAAGGCACAGTTGATGGAGCGGGAAGGCAGACTTCCGGATGCGGTAATCGCCTGTGTTGGCGGCGGCAGTAATGCAATGGGAGCGTTTTATGAATTTATTCCGGATACGCAGGTGGAATTGATCGGCTGCGAGGCGGCAGGACTGGGCGTTGACAATCCGAAAAATGCCGCTACCATTGCAAACGGTACAAAGGGGATCTTCCATGGTATGAAGTCTTTGTTTTGCCAGAATGAATTCGGACAGATCGCACCGGTATATTCTATCTCTGCCGGTTTGGATTATCCGGGGATCGGGCCGGAGCATGCGATGCTTCATGAAACCGGCCGTGCAAAATATGTTCCGATAACGGATGAGGAAGCAGTACAGGCCTTTGAATATCTGTCCAGACTGGAAGGAATCATTCCGGCTATTGAAAGCTCCCATGCGGTAGCCTATGCGATGAAATATGCAAAGGAGCTGCCAAAGGATAAGATTGTGGTGATCAATATATCCGGACGGGGCGATAAGGACGTTGCCGCTATAGCAAGATACAGAGGAGTGAAGATATATGAGTAGAATACAGGAAGCATTTACCCACGGGAAGGCATTTATTCCGTTTGTTACCGGCGGAGATCCGGACTTAGAGACTACGGAGGCATTGATCTATGAAATGGCGAAGCAGGGAGCGGATCTGATCGAAATAGGAATTCCTTTTTCGGATCCCATCGCAGAAGGCCCGGTGATTCAGGAAGCAGATGAACGGGCGTTGCGGGCTGGCTGCACTACAGATAAATTATTTGCACTGGTAGAGCGGGTACGGAAAACCGTTACCATTCCTTTGGTATTTATGACCTATGTAAATCCAATCTACAGCTATGGCAGTGAGAAATTCATGGCGAATTGTAAACAAGTGGGAATAGACGGCGTCATTGTTCCGGATCTGCCCTTTGAGGAAAAGGAGGAGTTAAATCCGGTATGCCGCCAGTACGGGATTGAATTGATCTCTTTAATTGCTCCGACTTCCAAAGAACGGATAAAGTCGATCGCAAAGGAAGCGGAGGGCTTTATCTATTGTGTGTCCTCGATGGGCGTGACCGGCGTAAGGAGTGAGATTACTTCGGATATTGGCGGTATGGTGGCACTGGTGCGTCAGGTCACGGATCTGCCGGTTGCCATCGGGTTTGGAATCGCCACACCAAAGCAGGCGGAGGATATGGCAGGGTATGGCGACGGTGTCATCGTAGGAAGTGCTATCGTGAAAATGATTGCGGAACAGGGCAGAGAAAGCGTGAAGGCAGTAGGAGACTATGTAGCAAAGATGAAAGCGGCGGCAAACCGGACGTAATGCCGCAAGGATTCTTTTCTTGCAAATACGCAGCGATTCGTGTATGGTAAGAGATAGGAATTTGATTCATCAATGTATATATTAAGGAAGGAATGAAACAAATGAAAAAGTTTATTGAAGAATTCAAACAGTTTATCATGAAGGGGAATGCTCTTGATATGGCAGTCGGTGTCATCATCGGCGGAGCCTTTACCTCGATTGTAACGTCTCTAAATGCAGACATTATTACTCCGGTTCTGGCAATTTTTGGTGGAGTGGACTTTTCCAATCTTACCGTAAAGTTAGGGAAAGGAGATTTGGCTCCCGTCTTAACATACGGGAATTTTATTACCGCAGTATTGAATTTCCTGATCACTGCATTTGTCATCTTCTGTCTGATCAAGATGATCAACGGGATCGGGAATAAGTTTAAGAAGAAAGAGGAAGAAAAGCCGACTACGAAGAAATGTCCGTATTGTAAAAGTGAGATTCCCATTGACGCTACCAGGTGTCCGCATTGCACTTCAGAGGTGGAATAAAAAGAAAAATACAAAACGCTCCCTGTTGCTGTTAGGCAGCAGGGAGTTTTTTTATAAAATACGGTGGGTTATTTTACCAGCATCTGAGATATATAAATAGCGGCAGTTCCGAGAAGAATGCTCCCAAACATATAGCATAGTGCCGACAGGAAACTACCATTTTTCATCAGGTCAACAGATTCAAATGCAAAGGTGGAGAAAGTCGTGAAACCGCCGCAAAGGCCGATCCGCAGCATTAGTATGATCTGTGGATGAAAGGATTCATGTTTGGCAGCCAGAGCG